>JBAQYH010000414.1:0-7356 GCA_049299935.1 Methylobacter sp.
CCCGATTCAAATAATGTGAAACCTGAGTTTACCAGCTAAATATACCAAAAATTCAATGTGTTACCTGCTGTATTGCGATATTCCCGCAGCAAGCAATGTAAAGGATATATCCGATTGCATAGCAAAAATCGATTGAAACGATAAAAGCGATTGACAGAATCGATATAAACGATACAATCTCCTCGAATTCTTCGCCTGCCCGAGCTCATAAGAAGCGATACAGTGGGGCTGTAGCGATAACACAATGAAGGGCGCTAAACAAAATAAAGATTGTCTAGGGCGGACAGATGCCGATTCATAGCCGCCCAAACGTGTTCATCGAGCACAATCCATAGCTCAGAAAAAAGAGTAAAGACTATGAAAATCAATCAACCTGTAACGCAAAACGAAGTTCACTTTTCTGAACATGACAAGCTGGTTTCCACCACCAATCTCAAAGGCATTATCACCAGCGTCAGTCCGGCCTTTGTCGACATCAGCGGCTTTACCGAACAAGAGTTGGTAGGACAAAGCCACAATGTCGTTCGTCATCCTGATATGCCGCCGCAAGCCTTCGAATCTTTGTGGAGCACAGTCAAATCCGGTCATAGCTGGAACGGCCGCGTCAAGAACCGCTGCAAAAACGGGGATTATTACTGGGTGGACGCCCATGTGTCGCCGATTTTCAATGACGGGCAGATCGTCGGTTACCGTTCATTGCGCTTCAAGCCGTCCCGCGCCCAGGTCGACGAGGCGGGCAAGCTGTATGCCGACCTGAATGCCGGACGTATCGGCAACCCGTTCAAGCAGGGAAAAATCAAAACCTTTTTAAGCCGGATCAAATTGTGGCAAAAACTGATGGTATTGGCGTTGCTGGCAGTGACGATGTTTATCGTACCGAGCTGGCTATTGGTATCGCGCGCCAACGAAGAAATAGCGTTTTCAGCCCATGAAAAACTGGGCGTCGAATACGAGCGGGAAATCATCAAACTGGTGCAATTAGTCCAGCAACACCGCGGACTGTCCAACATGGTGCTCTCGGGCGATGTCGGCAGTACCGGCAAATGGGAAGCCAAACGCAATGAAGTCAATGACCAAATCAAAACGGTTGACGCCGTCAACGCCGGACTGTCCGAGTTGGGCTTGACCGAACATTGGCGAGCCGTACGTAACGATTGGGAGCGGCTTGCGGCGGCTGTCGCCGGGCAGGATGCCAAAACCAGCCTTGCCGAGCATACGGCTTTCCTGGAAGAAATCTTTATTTTCAACCGTAAACTCAGCGACGTGTCGAACCTGGCGCTGGATCCGGAAATAGATACCTATTACATGATAATGATTGGAGTCAATCAGCTGCCGGAAATGACGGAGTTGTTGGGGCAGTTGAGGGCGAAAGGCGCCGGTATCCTGGCACAAAAAACGATTACCCCCGAAGACAAAGTGACGCTTCAGTACCTTACGACCGCCTTGAGTAAAAGCCAGATGCTGATCGACGAAAGCGCGGCAAAAGTATCGGGCGCCAGCACAGCATTACATGCCGATATGAGCGAAATGACTGATGGCACGAACAAAATTATCCGTTTAGTTGAAGAAAAAATTATCCAACCGGCAAATCTGGAATTTTCCGGCAAGGACTATTTTGACGCAGTCACAGCAGCCATCAACCAACGCTTTGCGGCGAGTGAAAGCTTCAACAACGCACTTGAGGCTGCGCTGGATGCCCGTATCCAGCGCATCAACACACTCAAAAATTCGGTTTTGGCAGTCGTACTGAGTTTGTTTGCAGTGTTTTTAGTGTTGAGCTGGTTTATCGGCAGCAGCATTTTGCGTCCGGTTTCGGCAATAATCGGCGCAATGGGCAAGCTCGGACGCGGCGAGATGCCGACACGCGACGAAAGCGATTACGGTTTTGAGTTTAATCAACTTGAAGAAAGTATGAATTTGGTCGTCTTGGCCGTACAAGCATTGATTGCCGACTCCGTCATCCTGTCCAAAAGCGCTATCGAAGGTGAATTGTCCATCCGAGCCGACGCCGGCAAGCATTTGGGCGACTACCGCAAGATCGTCGAGGGCTTTAACGCGACACTGGACAGCATTGTCGTGCCGCTCAATGAAGCGGTCGAAGTGCTGAACCGGGTCGAACAGGGCGACCTGACCCGTCCCATCACCGGCGATTACCAAGGGCAGCTGAAAGACTTCAAGGACACCGTTAACAATACCATCGACAAGCTGGCGCAAACGATCAGCGAAGTCATCGGCACCGCCGGCCAGCTCGGCAATGCGTCCGAACAGGTCAGCGCCACCGCGCAGTCCTTAGCTCAAACAAGCAGCGAACAGGCGGCCAACGTCGAGGAAACCGGCGCGTCGATCGAACAGATGTCGGCCTCAATCAAGCAAAACACGGTGAACGCCAACGTCACCGACGGCATAGCCATTCAAGCCAGCAACGAAGCGGTTCAAGGCGGCGAAGCAGTTAAGCAAACCGCCAGTGCGATGAAGAGCATCGCCGGAAAAATCGGCATCATCGACGAGATTGCCTACCAAACCAATTTGTTGGCCTTGAATGCGGCGATTGAAGCGGCCCGGGCGGGCAATCATGGTAAAGGCTTTGCGGTGGTCGCGGCCGAAGTGCGGAAACTGGCCGAGCGCTGCCAGATCGCCGCGCAGGAAATCGGCGAACTGGCCGGAAGCAGCGTCGACATGGCCGAAAGCGCAGGCAAGATGCTGGATACTATCGTACCTTCGATCAAGAAAACGTCCGGCCTGGTGCGGGACATCGCAACGGCGTCCGAAGAGCAGTCGGCCGGTGTCGGGCAAATCAATACCGCGATGGGGCAGTTGAACCGGATCACCCAGCAGAATGCCAGTTCGGCCGAAGAGTTGGCCGCCACTTCGGAACAAATGAGCGAGCAGGCTTCGCAACTTCAAGAGCTGATGGCGTTTTTTACCGTAGGGACGGCACCTAAAGCCGCCCATGTCATGCCTTTCAAGCCTGCGGCTAACTACTCAGCGCGAAGCACAACATCTCTCTCCTGATGGAGAGGGTAGGGTGACGACTGCAAGGATGCAGGAGGTAGAGCACCAACAGTAGGCGCTTTAGGCGACGCAGGGAGCAGTTGCCGAGGAGAATCAAAACAAAGCTTTTTTCCTATTTAAATTCTCCTCACCCCGGCCCTCCCGGCAACTGCTCCTGCGTCGCCAACTGAATTTTTTCGAACTCCTCCTCTTATGCATTATTCACGCTCTCTTTCTGTCCGTGAATAACCTCCTGTTCGGCATTAATTGCCAAACATAACGTAATCCGGCAACTTTTTTCCCTAGACTTCCTGAATACCCGGTCTGCTTGCTCGTTCTAATTAGGTATAAGTTTCAATATGTTAACGCGCAATGCAGAGGGTGTTCATAGCATACGGGTCAAGCGATAGATACGATCATATAGATTTAAACGATTAAAACGATATAAACGATTGACAGAATCGATATAAACGATACAATTTCTTCAAGGTCTTTGATTGTTCTCGATCGTATCGGCATCGAGGAATTGACCATTTACACCGCTTTGGAATGGAAGATAACTTGCCGACGGGCTTATCAAGGAAAGATGACAGGAGCCGGGGCAGTAAAACAATGAAGTGCACTAGACAAAATATGGATTGTCAGGAGGAGTAAGAAAAGCATGTTCTTTTGCCTGACTACATTTTTGATCGACAAATAATAATTTTATGGGGGAAGACAATCATGAATAATTGGACGCTAAGAGCAAAACTTATTGGTTTATTAACAGTGTCCCTGGCGGCGCTGGTCCTGGTAGGCGCGGTCGGATGGATAGGGCTGGAAAGCACGGCCGCATCGTTGGTCGAAGTCGGTAAAAACCGGCTGCCGTCGGTGCTGGGCTTGGAAATTATCAACGAAGCGCAGACGGCAGTGCGTTCATCTGCCCGGAAAATAGCCCAGTATGAGAACGACTACAAGGCGCAAGACAAGTTTGCCAACATACAAAAAGAAAATAAAGAAATTTGGGCGCGTATTGATGAGGGATTCAAGATCTACGAGCCGCTCCCGCAAACTGCCGAGGAAGCCGAAATATGGAAGCAGTTCACCAAGGAATGGGACGAGTGGAAGGCTACTGATGAACAAATTGTAGAAATCCTTGGCGCCCTGGTCAATAACAAGGACGAGCAGAAACAGAAGGAACTGTTTGGCAAATATTACCAGCAGCTTGACTCCTCGCTTCCAGTGTATGCCAAAGCCGAAGACACTCTCGACAAAATTATCAATCTGAACATTGGCTACGGCAACGCTGCCGTGACAGCCGGAGACAAGCAAGTCGGCTCATCAAAGACGATCATGCTGGGATCGGCTTTCGCTCTGCTGGTAACCCTGGCGTTGTTCGGACTGTGGATTTTACGCAGCATCTTGCAGCAACTGGGCGGCGAGCCTGCCGTGGTGGCCGAGATCGCCAATAAGATTGCGGTCGGCGATCTGTCCACGGACATCAAGCTGAGCGCGAACGACACCACCAGCGTGATGAACGCGATGAATCGTATGTCGACTGCGATCCGGGCGCTGGTGGCCGACGCGACCGTGCTTTCCACCGCTGCCGTCGAAGGCCGCCTGGACACCCGTGCGGATGCGAGCAAACACCACGGCGATTTCCGCAGGATCGTCGAAGGCGTCAACGATACGCTGGATGGCGTCATAGGTCCGGTTAATGCCGTAATGGCATCGTTGGCCGCGATGGAGCAGGGCGATCTCACCCGCACTGTGGACGGCGAATATCGGGGCAAGCTGCGTGAACTGCGCGACATGGTCAACAACACCATCGAGAAGCTGTCCGGCGTGATCGGCGAGGTGCGCAGTGCAGCCGATGCGCTGTCCACCGCATCGGAAGAAGTCAGCGCCACTGCCCAAAACATGAGCCAGGCAACCAGCGAGCAGGCCGCCAGCGTCGAGGAAACCAGCGCTTCGGTCGAACAGATGTCGGCGTCGATCAACCAGAACACCGAAAACGCCAAAGTCACCGACGGCATGGCTACCGAGGCCAGCAGCGAAGCGGTGCAGGGCGGTGAGGCCGTCAAAGAAACCGTCAGCGCGATGAAGAGTATCGCCGGAAAAATCGGCATCATCGACGACATTGCCTACCAAACCAACTTGCTGGCCTTGAACGCGGCGATTGAAGCGGCCCGGGCCGGTGAGCATGGCAAGGGCTTTGCGGTAGTCGCCGCCGAGGTGCGGAAACTGGCCGAGCGCAGCCAGATCGCCGCGCAGGAAATCGGCGAACTGGCCTCCAGCAGCGTCGAAATGGCTGAAAGCGCAGGCAAACTGCTGGATACCATCGTGCCCTCGATCAAGAAAACCTCCGACCTGGTACAGGAAATCGCGGCGGCCTCAGAAGAGCAATCCGCCGGTGTCGGCCAAATCAATACCGCAATGGACCAGCTCAACCAAATCACCCAGCAAAATGCCAGTTCGTCGGAAGAGTTGGCCGCGACCTCGGAAGAGATGAGCGGACAGGCGGCGCAACTGCAAGAACTGATGGCGTTCTTTACCGTAGGAGACACCGGCGGCGCAGTACCCAAGGCTCACAACGTCAAGCCTTTCAAACCGGCGGCTAGAAAAACGGTGGTGGTCAAGCAGGTGCCTAACGAAGCCGAATTCGTAAGATTCTAGGGGGCGGGCATGAATGCAATCGCACAAACAGCACAGACCTTGCCGGCCATGGCCGACAGTCAGGAGCTTGAGGAACAGCAGCAATATCTCACCTTTATGTTGACCGGCGAAACCTATGCCATAGGCATACTTCGGATCAAGGAGATCATCCAGTACGGACAACTGACCGAAGTACCGCGGATGCCGGATTTCATCCGCGGCGTCATTAACCTGAGGGGGGCCGTGGTACCGGTGATCGATCTGAGCGCACGTTTCGGCAAACAGCCCACTGCGGTAGGACGACGCAACTGCATCATCATCATCGAAGTGGCGATGGGTGCGGAAACCCAAAATGTCGGCGTAATGGTGGATGCGGTCAACGCCGTGCTGGAGATTCCGTCCAACGAAATCGAACCGGCTCCGACGTTCGGCACCAACATCCGCGCCGACTTCATTGCCGGCATGGGCAAGATCAACGGCAAGTTCGTGATTATCCTGAATATCCAGCATGTGCTGTCGATGGATGACATGGCGGCGCTGGCCGGGGTGAGTTCCGCTTCGGCTGCCGAGCTGGCGCAGGTAGGTTGAGATGAGCTGCGTAGGATGCGCCGTGCGTACGAGACTGTGAAAATATTCATTTTTAGAAAAAAATAAAGAATAACCACGGAGAATACAGACGACTGCAAGGATGCAGGAGGTAGAGCAATGCAGGAGCAATTGCCGAGAACACGAAGTTTTTAATGCATTGAATTAATGAATTTATTTTCTCCGTGCTCTTCGTGTTCTCCGTGGTAAATGTTTTTTTAACTAAATTTGGATAATACTTTCACAGTCACGTACCCTTGAATGCCGAAAGATAAGCGCTGCGCACCCTACAAGACTTCATCTTTTGATACTGAAGTTTTTAAATTAACTATTTAAAGCAGTCATGAACGAATTAAAAGCTATCGCGGAAATCAATGAAGAAATCAAGAGAATTGTATATGCCGCAGAAAATATCAGCCTGACTGCAACCAATGCGATGCTAGTCGCCAGACAAGCGGGCATTAATGCGGTGGGCTTCAGCGTGGTGGCGCGTGAACTGCGGATGTTTAGCGAGAAGATGACGACTGCCATGCAAGGGCTGGGGGAGTTGATTTACCGGCAGGTGCTGGTCACCGCAGGTAAGCGCCACCGGTCGCGTAGCGTGGTTTTGCTGACTCAGGCCGGGTCTTATGGCGAGTTGGCGCAGACCCGTATTGCCCCGGCCTGCGCGCGCAGTCAAGCCGATGTCGATGAAATGGAGCATCTTATCGCGGGCCTGCTGCGGGAGTTGCAGATCACGATGAGGCGCACCGCAAAGCAATGTGCCACCGGTTTGGTGATTGCGCGCTCGGCCGGTATCGAAGCGGCTCACGGCGGCACCATGACCCCGGTATTACGCCAGATTGCGCAGGGCGTGGAGGAGGTTGCCGGCAATATTGCGGTGCGCGTCAGGCAGCTTGAATCACGGCTGACAGAGACAGGGTTATGAAAAAAGCGACGATTATTTATCAATCCGGGCAGCACCAGTGGATTGCCGTAGCACGCGACCCGGAGCGCCCTAATTATCTGATCGACACCAACGAATACCTGATTACCGACGGCACGACGGCGTTGTTGACCGATCCGGGCGGTTCGGAAATTTTTTCAATGGTATTCGCCGCCATCTGCGAAGCGTTCGATCCGGCGGACATCGGCGTGCTGTTTGCG
>JBAQYH010000415.1:0-2533 GCA_049299935.1 Methylobacter sp.
CGGCCGGTCTTCTTCGTTTTTCTCGTTCCCACGCGTTGCGCTCGTCGTTATACACAAGTCTATAAAAGCACGTCATTCCGGCAGGGATTGCCGGAATCCACGACTGCAAGGATGCAGGAGGTAGAGCAAAGCAGGAGCAGTTGCCGAGAGCACAGGGATGTGAATGCTCGTCATTAGGCAATTCCCGCGTTGCAAGACTTACTGCCAGCTTGGACATTGCCATCCATGGCTTCTGGATCCCGGCAATCCCTGCCGGGATGACGGCGTCACCCAGACACTTGTGTATAACGACGAGCGCGCTGCGCCGCGAGTTGAGTGCATCCTGCGCATTACATCCATGCAGCGCGACAAACAGGACAAAAACCATCCGTGCATAACATCAGTTATTAAGTAGGTGTGTTAAAGCATCAAGAATGCCGTTGGCAACTTCGTGCGGCGGTAACCGATAGAAAGCCTGCCATGCCAAGGCGACGCACTCTTCGTAATTGTCTTTCTGTTCGGGGTGGTGCGCTTGCAGCCAGCTGATTCTTACCGCATGACCAATAATGATGTCCGTTAACAAGGTATCGTCAATTTGTAACGATGGATTTTCACGAAAAATAGACGCCATTGCTTTTAGCGCTTCCACCGTTAATTGGCGATAAACCGGGGCCTGGATTTTGTTAAGCAAATGGTCGACATGCAGCTTGAAACTTTGCTCGCCCGCCGTTGATTGCGACAGGGTGTTCTCGCTATCCAGCCGATTTTTACTGTTGAGTTTGTCGCCTATCGTCAAGCCTTTGCAATGGTGCAGGATGTCCCAAACACTGGCAAAAAAAGCGTTATTTTCTCTGCCGACGCTGCCTTGCTGTTCGCGCCATCCGTACCAGTCATCGCTTTGATCTTTCGGGTCTATGTTTTTTAGGAAGCGCGTACTGTTTAGTGCCCTGCAATTACCTTCATAGTGCAGCGTTTCAGCTAAATCCAGTTGATCTTCTGTGCTGCCGTAATCCTCCAGCGTGTCCTGTACCTTTTCGAACAATTGATAAGGCGGCAATGAAAGAATTTCGTTAAACGCCTGGTCTAATGTGCCGTCGCCCGATTCGCGTTTTTGCCGGGCAACAAGCAATTGCAGGATATGGCCCACGCGTACCGTGTGCATATCGGTAAACAAGGCGGGATTCGACTTGATCAACATGCCCAAATAAATGACCAATTCCTGGATAATAATACGTTCGCTGCCGTCGTTATTGTTGTAGGCGTGGATCGTTTGCAAAATTTCCGATGAATCGGCGGGGCGCGTCAATGTCGCCCTGCCGCTGTAGGCGCGGCCTAAGGTCAGGGCATGCTGGCGAACCAGTATATCGGTGGCCGCCTGTTCCAGGTTGATGTCGTACTTGTCCAGCAAGCCGGCACAGCGCCTGACAATGTACCAGAGATGCCGGTCTCCGGCCCGCTGATAGATTTCTTCCAGCAAGTCGCGCACGTAGCCGGTTGTGCCGTCCGTCGCCGATAATCCGGTGTCGTAATCCAGGCCGTGGCGAACGCTCAGTAAACTTAATGCTTCAAGTTGCGCGTAAAGATTAGCATGGGTTTTTAGTTGTTCGATCAGCAGTTCATCGCCGCTGATTTCCCATTCGGTCACCGTGTAGGGATCCAACGGCGCTGACTGGGCCGAGTCTATCGGCAATACTTGTAAGAAAGGCCGCTTGGCTGTTTCCCAGGTGGCTTTGGAAAATTGGAAGTCATGTAGATAGTTGATTGTTTCATGACTTGAAGTTGCTGTGAAATCGGCAAGAGTTCCGAGTTGCACCGGAATGCCCCGCGTGGAACCTTGTTGCAGCTCCCGGATAAATTCAATCAGGATCTCGCGGTTATGAATGCCCAACATATTCTGTTTTATCGTCATAACCACCAAAGGGTTTCCCGCGCGATCCCAATGCTTATGGATATAAGCCAGTTCCAGCCGCAGGCGCTGAATCAGCATTCGGTTGTCCATCGCAAGATAGAAGCCTTTTTGATTAAGGCATTGCGGCAGGAACAGCAGGCGCTCGCCTGCCAGTATGTACATCTTGGATGTCGCCAGCGTTCGCAATTGTCTCCGGGGCCTGCCGGTCAGGCCAATCCGGTCATTCCTGCCGACATGCGTGTAGGCAGCGGCGAGTTCATTGGCTTCCCTGATCTGGAGAGGGGCTATTGCGGCGAGTGTTTGAGTGCGAATGCCGTATTTCATTAAGCTGTTTTGTACGGCTTCATCCTGGGCCAGCAACTGAATTTGCAGATTGCAATCCTGTGCTTGTTTAACGGCTTTGTGCCGGCCTAAGGGGTCGATGTCTTCGCAACAAAGCAGGCCATCCTGAATAAGACTGCCCAACATAAACAGACTTTGCGCCCAAACCAGAGGGATATTTTCATTCGGGACGCGTTCCTGGCTGTGCGGGTCGGCTTTTTCCGCTTCAATCAATTCTTTCGGGACGATATAAAGTTCCGGCAATAACTGCCGGCCGTCCTGTTCGACCAGCAGGCTTTCCAATTGAGCGCGATAGTGCAAGGC
>JBAQYH010000416.1:0-2777 GCA_049299935.1 Methylobacter sp.
TGTTTGATCCGTATCGCCTAGAGGCACCAACTTTTGGCATCCATATTTCATTTTTCTGAGCTGAATAGTTACCGGATATTATTGCTTAGGGTAAAAATCATCATCGGTTATATCTTCGAGTTGCCAAGGGCAGGTAGTTTCAAATGTATTGACATTTAACTGCATTTTCTTTGCGGCCTTTACTCTAGCTAGGTCGTAAGCAGTGCTCAAAATATTTTCAAGTTTTGGTTTTATCCCCTGGTTTTCTTTTAATACATGCGCGTATTCTTTGCGTTGCTCTTTAATCATCAATTTCCAGCCTTTTTTTCTATTTGTCGGCTGGTGCTTCCATTTCAACAAATAAACTAATAATAAGGTTAGCCGTTTTTCGACTTCCTGCTCTTCGCACCTTCCTTTCGTTTTCAACTCTTTGATTAAATTTGGTATATCCAGCTTGTCAAATTGGCCTTTCTTTAATAGCTTGATCTGTTCTTTGGCCCAACTGTAAAAATCCTTCATATATTTAGTCATTTTTTTGCCTCTCAATATTTTCAATTGAAGCGATAGTAATTACCTTAAATGACAACATGATTAATTTTTTTCATCATTTTTTCTACTGCGATGATTTGCAGATTGCTCATACCGCTGTACCCATCGTTTGTGCTTGAACCAAAATATAATGAACCATTGACGCGCAACATATTTCTCCCATACAACCTTACCATCCACTGGATCAGTTATTTTAACGTTCTTGTTTATATTGCCTATTAATACATAACTTCCATGGTTTTTAATATAATGCACTACTTATCTACAGTTTTTATCATGCATGGAAATATTCATGTCACATTAATGAAATATCCATGTCATAAAAGCCCTCTATTCTGATCTTAACCTTAAGATAATTAAGGGAACTATCAGGTGCCGTATCCACGCCAAGAAATGATTGCGGTTCTTTATACCGATTTTTTGCCTTGTGTTTCTTTGGCTAAAAATACAATCATGGTAAATGAAACATTAATACAAGACGAATACGATGGCTCGCCGCATAGTCCATTTAACTTAATTTAATACGGCTGGACAATTTAACGTAAATACCCGTCTCGAATTTATTTTCGGCAAGTATCATGGCTTGATTTTCCTCTGGACCCGGTTGTTTTAATTGTCGTACGGTATATTGCCTGGCTATGTATAAGCTCTAATAAAAATATATTAACTTCTGATAAATAAAAATGCGCTTATTACAAACTATTTTAAAATCCCAATCTTTGTTAATTTAATACTAGGATGCCGACATGAAACGTAACATGGTATTTAAGAGCCTCAGCCAGGATAATTTATTAGGGCATAAACAATGTATTGCTTTCCATGAAGCAGGGCATGCTGCGGCTATTTATTTAAATAACAAAGCCAGGAATCTTCCTCCGGCATTTTTTCAAATTATGTTTAAAGATTTCAGCGGCGAGTCGAAAGAAAGCATAATGGTTTATCAAGTAGCGCAAAATGATTGTATTGCAAGCGTGAAAGGAGGCCGGTCATTCAAATCGTTACCTTCTTCTGATAATGCTTTAGGCCATAAGACCATAGACCATAATCATTCGATAAAAGATCGCATAATTGCCTTTGAAGTGGACATCATTAATCTGCTTATCGGCCCGCTGGCCGAGGCTAAACACATCGCTCATACCGATGATGAGCTGTTTAATCATAAATTAGTCGATCTGGAAGCATTGAAAAATTATGGCGGCAGTTCCGACCTTGAACTGATCAATGAATATTTACAATGCTTTTCCGCCTGCCGGCAACAGCAGCGCAAAAAACTGGATGAGTTGTTCGACGTAGCGTTTAATTTCATAAACGACCGGGCAAATTGGTCAGCCATTACCAAACTGGCTCACTATATTCTGGATAGCAATAAAAGCATTATTAACTGTGAAGAGGTTGTTTCACTGCTTGAACAGTAGGCGTTGCTAACAGGTGGAAGCGAAAACTGGCGTTATTTGTAAGGCGTGCAGGAAACGCCTTCACCTGATTAGCAAACACTTAAGGATATGGTCCGTAATAACTTCGTCCCATCCCGCGTCAAGCCGATCATACTTCGACAAGCTCAGCACGAACGGCTTGACGACCGGAAACAGTGATTTTGGGAAGTTATTTTTAACCAAATCCTAAGCAAAGGTTACGGATCATGACTTCTTCATCAGCCGAGACTATCAGCACGGGTTTACAACCAACAAGGCCGATTTCACTCATCCCGGCATAATTGGTAGTCTGGTCTAAGGAAAAGCCCAGAAAATCCAGGGGCGCGCAGATTTTTTCCCGAACTTCGGCAGAATGCTCGCCGATGCCGCCGGTAAAAACCAGCGCATCGATACCGCCCGCCTTGGCCGCAAAGCCGCCTATCGCAGCCCGCACCTGGCGGCAAAAATAGTCGACGGCGAATTGAGCGTTTTCCGTACGGCTGGAAAGCAGGTCATTCATTTCCGAACTTTCCCCCCCGGACAAAGCCAGCAGCCCCATTTTGTGAAACACTACATCGCTCAATTGCTCCGGTCTGTACCGCTTCGCCAGCTCCAGCATCACGCCGGGGTCGAGGTCGCCGCTTCGGGTTCCCATCGGGATGCCGCCCGCCGGGGTATAACCCATCGTGGTGTCCACCGATTTCAGGTTTTCCATCAGGCAGAGGCTGGCGCCGCTGCCCAAGTGAGCGACGGCCACTTTTTTATAAGCCGCGTCGCCTAAAATTCCCGCAAGCATTTCGGCGATATACGCATAATTGAGGCCGTGAAAACCAAAGC
>JBAQYH010000417.1:0-4817 GCA_049299935.1 Methylobacter sp.
ATCCTCACCCTTCTTACCTATAACAATACCAGGCCTTGCAGTATGTATTGTTATATGTGCACTATTTGGTGGACGGTTGATCTGAATACGGCTTACAGAAGCATGAGCTAATTTTTTCTTAATGTAGTCCCGGACTGTTATATCTTGGTGCAGGAAAACAGAATAATCCTGACTATTCGCATACCATCTTGAATTCCAATCTTTTACAATACCTAGGCGTATGCCTGTTGGATGTACCTTTTGACCCATTTTCTGCCCCTACTCGTATTCTGCTACTTTAACTGTAATATGGCAGGTTCTTTTAAGGATATGGTTTGCACGCCCTTTAGCTCTTGCCTTAAATCTTTTCATGGTCGCCCCTTCATTTACATAAACGGTTGACACTTTTAATTCGTCAATATCTGCACTTTCATTATGTTCCGCATTAGCGATAGCAGACTCAAGAATTTTTTTGATAATCGCGGCAGCTTTTTTTGAACTAAACTTCAATGTGTTCAACGCTTTCTCAACCGGCATACCACGTATCTGATCGCCTACTAACCGCGCTTTCTGAGCAGAGAGTGGAGCATTCATTAATTTTGCTGAAACTTCCATAACACAACCTATCTAGATTTCTTATCAGCCACGTGGCCTTTATATGTGCGAGTTGGAGAAAACTCACCTAATTTATGCCCGACCATATTCTCAGAAATCAGAACAGGGATGTGCAGCTTTCCATTATGGATTGCAATCGTCAAACCTAGCATATCCGGAATAATCATCGATCTTCTTGACCATGTTTTAATCGGTTTCCGATTATTAGTACTTACAGCATCCTCAACTTTTTTTAGAAGATGATGATCAATAAAAGGACCTTTTTTAATTGAACGTGGCACGTTAATTCCTCTCTATTTGAGCTTACGACGTCTGATAATCATATTATCAGTACGCTTGTTATTTCTGGTTTTATAGCCTTTGGTCGGCATGCCCCAAGGTGATACAGGATGTCTACCGCCCGATGTTCGACCTTCACCACCACCATGCGGGTGATCAACAGGGTTCATTACCACACCTCGAACAGTAGGACGAACACCACGCCATCTTGATGCCCCGGCTTTTCCAAGCGACACCAAGTTATGCTCTGAATTCGAAACCTCACCGATAACAGCACGGCAATCAGCCATAACCTTACGCATTTCGCCGGATCGCAATCTAATGGTTGCATGAGCACCATCCTTAGCCACCAACTGTACGGATGTACCAGCACTTCGTGCAATTTGAGCACCCTTACCCGGCTTTAATTCTACGCAATGAACTGTAGTACCCATAGGTATATTTCTTAATGGCATACAGTTACCAGGCTTAACAGCTGTAGTTTCTGATGAGAGAATCTCCTGCCCAACCTCAAGCCCTTTAGGTGCGATGATATATTTACGCTCACCGTCCTTAAATAAAACCAAGGCAATATTTGCAGTTCGGTTTGGATCGTATTCCAGACGCTCAACAACGGCGGGTATATCGGTCTTATTTCTTCTAAAATCAATAATCCGATAGTGTTGTTTATGACCTCCGCCCACATGGCGTGTTGTTATACGCCCTTGATTATTACGCCCGCCACTTTTACTGTTCTTACTCAGCAATGGAGCATATGGTTTGCCTTTATGCAAATCATCATTTTTGATGCGTACTACAAACCGTGACCCCGGTGACGTCGGTTTAGACTTTACAATAGCCATGCTTTCTACCGTTTCCTATTGATCTTTTAAAACTTAAATTATTAAGCAGCGGCGAAATCTATGTCATGGCCGGGCTTAAGTTTTACATAAGCCTTTTTCCAATCAGATCGTTGCCCTAATGAGCCGCCGAATCTTTTTTGCTTGCCTTTAACGTTCAAAACCTGAACTGAATCAACTTCAACTTTAAACATTAACTCAACTGCGCTTTTAACTTGCTTTTTAGTTGCCTGTTTTTGCACTTTAAAAACAAATCGGTTACTTTTTTCAGCAGCAATAGTACTCTTCTCAGATATGATCGGAGCTTGTAGCACACCTGCCAAATGATATTTGTTTATACTCATGCCAAGCGCTCCTCTATTTGCTTCAATGCACCAGCTGTGGCAATAACTTTGTCGGCCGATACCAATAGAACCGGGCTTAAATTACTCGCCTCAATCACTTCTACATAGGGTATGTTTCTTGACGCTAAAGCTAAATTTGCATCCACACTCTCAACAACAATCAGAATGCGCTTTGCATCAAGATTTTTTATTTTAGTATTCAGCTCTTTTGTTTTAGAACTGGAAGGCAAGATGTCATTACTAACCACTAACCTATCCTGTCTTAACAACTCAGACAAAATTGATCTGACACCAACCCGAAACATTTTTCTATTCAGCTTTTGCTCGTAATTTCTAGGTCTTGCAGCAAAAGAAACACCACCAGTTCTCCAGACCGGACTACGAGTTGTACCCGACCTTGCACGTCCTGTACCTTTTTGTCTCCATGGTTTTGAGCCACCACCACTCACATCTGAGCGCGTTTTCTGAGCCTTGGTTCCAGCACGAGCCCCAGCCAGATGCCGAACAACCAATTGATGAACCAAGGTTTCATTAAAAGCCTGACCAAAAATAGCTTCTGCTACCTCTACATTTCCAGCAGAGTCTTTTTCACTTAAAGCGGGTACTTGCATACTCATGGCTTAACCTTTATTTCGCATTTTCATAGCGGGTGTAATGACTACATCACCACCTTTAGCACCAGGCACAGCGCCTTTTACTAGAATTAAATTTCTCGCTGTATCAATTGAATGAATAGTCAGGTTCTGAACTGTTACTTTTTCAGCCCCCATATGACCTTCCATTTTCTTGCCCTTAAATACACGGCCAGGCGTTTGACACATACCGATAGAACCTAAAACCCTGTGTGAGCGTGAGTTACCGTGCGTAGCATCTTGCATGCTGAAGTTATGACGTTTTATGCCACCAGCAAAACCTTTACCAATACTTTTACCCTGGACGTCAACAACCTGACCTGCAGAAAAAATATCTAAAGATAACTGGGAACCGGCAGATAAATCCTCGCCCTCACCCTCTTCAAGCCTAAACTCCCAAAGGCCGCGTCCAGCCGTCACATTAGCCGCTGCGTAATGACCAGCCATTGCTTTATTGACTCTCGAAGACTTCTTATCGCCCGCCGCTACTTGAATCGAACGATATCCATCAACCTCAATACCTTTAACCTGAGTAACTCTGTTTGAGTCAATCTGGAGTACAGTAACGGGTACTGACGAACCATCTTCACAAAAAACTCTGGTCATACCACATTTACGACCTATAAGACCTATTGACATCTGCCAATTCCCCTGCTTTTAATTCAACTTTATTTGAACATCAACACCAGCTGCAAGATCCAACTTCATCAATGCATCTACGGTTTTCTCTGTTGGTTCAACGATATCCAATAACCTTTTATACGTTCTCAATTCATACTGATCTCTAGCATCTTTATTTACATGCGGAGAAATCAAAATGGTAAAACGCTCTTTTTTAGTAGGCAATGGAATAGGGCCTTTAACTTGGGCACCTGTTCTTCTTGCTGTTTCTACTATCTCACCAGCCGATTGATCAATCAATTTATGATCAAATGATTTCAAACGGATTCTGATAGTTTGATTAGACATATACATTACTCGATTATTGATGCAACGACGCCCGCACCCACTGTACGACCACCTTCACGGATTGCAAAACGTAAGCCGTCATCCATAGCAATCGGTGAAATCAGCTTTACTTTGACTGAAATGTTATCACCAGGCATTACCATTTCAACGCCTTCCGGCAACTCAACAGCTCCTGTAACGTCAGTAGTTCTAAAATAGAACTGCGGACGATAGCCATTAAAGAACGGCGTATGACGACCACCTTCATCCTTAGACAAGATATAAATCTCTGAGTTGAAGTATGAATGTGGCTTGATGGTACCTTTATGCGCCAATACCTGCCCACGCTCCACATCATCTCTTTTTGTTCCTCTCAACAGGATACCTACGTTATCACCAGCTTGACCCTGATCCAATAATTTGCGGAACATTTCAACGCCGGTGCAAGTTGTAGATACCGTATCCTTTATGCCGACAATTTCAATTTCCTGGCCAACTTTAATGACACCTCGCTCAATACGACCGGTAACCACTGTTCCGCGACCAGAAATTGAGAACACATCTTCAATAGGCATCAGGAAAGCACCATCTACCGCTCTCTCGGGTAAAGGTATATAGCTATCCAATGCATCTACTAATCTAATAACAGATGGAACGCCGATTTCACTGGTATCGCCTTCCAGCGCTTTTAGAGCAGAACCAACAATAATTGGCGTATCATCACCCGGAAATTCATACATATCGAGCAGCTCTCGAATTTCCATTTCAACCAATTCGATCAACTCTGCATCGTCAACCATGTCTGCTTTATTCAAGAACACGACAACGTATGGAACACCAACCTGTCTTGACAACAGGATATGCTCTCTTGTTTGCGGCATTGGACCATCAGCCGCTGAACATACTAGAATAGCGCCGTCCATTTGAGCCGCACCGGTAATCATGTTTTTCACATAATCGGCGTGACCTGGACAGTCAACGTGCGCATAGTGGCGTGTTGCCGATTCATATTCAACGTGTGATGTAGAAATAGTAATACCACGCGCACGTTCTTCAGGCGCATTATCAATCTGATCAAAGGCTTTAACTTCACCACCTTGGAGCTCGGCCATTACTTTTGTTAAGGCTGCGGTTAATGTAGTTTTACCATGATCGACGTGACCGATTGTGCCGACGTTTAC
>JBAQYH010000418.1:0-2876 GCA_049299935.1 Methylobacter sp.
GCAAAAATCCTCCCACCCCGCTCACGTCGTTCACGCGCACGGTGAAGGCGCGCTTGTTTTCGGGAAAGCCCAGGGAAAATATATTCCCGCCTTTGGGATCGACCACGCGGCGGCTATTCAGCGGTTCGTCCGTGAACACGTTGTTGATTGCGACTTTGCCGATAACCTGGGATTTTTCGGTAAACATATCCTTGGTTATGGTCTCTTTCGGCCAGTCTTTTTCAGTCACATCGCTTTCCCCGACTTTCTTCCACTGGGGAATGTCCATGGAGGCAACGATCACCTTACCGTATTGCACTTGTTGTATGTCTCCACTCCCCATGGATTCAACCCAACGCCGTGCGATTAAAACAGCGACGACAGCCAAAGCCAGCGCCATAAAAAAGAGCATGAGTGTTCTAGTGTTCAACATATTCTGTTCTCCTTATCTATAACAAGCAGGTTTGAGGCTGGGCGTAGGCTATCGGGGTTGTAGTGTGCGGTCGGTTCGGAAAGCGCCGCCGGGTCTGTAACAGGCCGCACAAAATAACTGTTCCATGCGCATTCCAGGCGTTCGGTCGTTACCAGGTTCGTGACGCCTTCATAACCCCTTCCATCAGCCAGGGAGCCTGTCTGGGCCTTGCGGCGTTCGGTCGTTATCAGGTTTGTGACACCTTCATAACGGCATTGGTCCATGACCAAGCCCAACAAGTCCCTGGGTTGGCAAGGCAGCAGCGGCCTGTTTTCCCGGCGGTAAAGCTCCATGACATAGCGGAAGGCTGTTGCGTCGAATGCGACGGCGTGTTTCCCGCACATTTGCCGCCAGATGCTTTCGTATTCCTTAGGCGTGAGCACCTCGAACCGGACTTTGTAACCGAGCCGGCGTAAGAAAGCCTCGTCGGCGAGCGACAGCGGATCCAGGTTGGTCGAGAAAATCAGCACGACATCGAAGGGCACCGGAAATCGGGTGCCGCTTCCCACGGTCAGGTAGTCTTGTTTCTGTTCCAGCGGCACAATCCAGCGATTGAGCAAATCCGTGCATTCAACCCGTTGCCGGCCGAGATCGTCGATCATGTAGATGCCGTTGTTCGCCTTCAACTGCAACGGCGCGAAATATTGTTTTGTCGTTGCGTCATGCGACAGTTCCAGCATCTCCAGCGTCAGTTCCCCGCCGGTGATCACCGACGGGCGTTGGCAGCGGACAAGGCGCGGATCGTGACCGTCATCCAGCATGAGCCGGTCCGTTTTGTTCGCGGTAGTCAGTGGATGGTGAATGGAGGGGTCGAAAAACTGCACGACATAATCGCCCACCGCCAGCGCATAGGGGACCAGTATCGAATCGTCCAGCAGGCCGAGCAGACGCATCCCGGTGTAGGTCTTGCCGGTGCCCGGCGGGCCGTAGACGAAGATGGGGCGGCCTGAGTGCATTGCAGGGCCCAGCTGGTCAAGCACCGATTCCCGGATCACAACGTCTTTGAAAATCCGGGCCATGTCTTTACGCGTTATGACGTTCTTGTGAATGGATTGCGCCTGTACGACGCGTTCATAGAGCGCCAGCGGTATCGGCGCGTAGCCGACGTAACCGCTTTTCAACTGGGCGTCCAAAGCCAGGTTGCGTCCCCGTTCGGTCAAGCTGTAACGCAGCAGCATGGAATTTTCGTTGGGGCTGAGCACCTCTATATAGCCGGACGTGCGCATGAAATTGAGCAGGGTTTCCAGGACCGGCCAAGCCAGCGCGGTTCGTTCGACCAGTTGCTGCTGGTTGAGGATGCCGCCCCAGTAGAAATGCTTGGCCAGCAGGTCGCAAAGAAAATCCTGGGTCAGTCCGGTTTCGGCGAGGTTGCGAGGCCGCGGCGCGATTTGCCGAGTCGCCGCATCCTCAAATGCCAAGGTATCGTTACGCATGGTCAAAGCCTCCTAAAATGTCAAAGAAAGGATCCAATCGCCCAACCCAGGCTAGTGTCGCCAACGAACCAAGGGCAATGGCTACCGCATAAGGGAAAAGCAGCGTGGATGATTCCCCCCGTGTGGGCGGCACATAAGCGACCTTACCGGTGAAGAGCAGACATTTGGCCATTGCCCCGTAGCGGCGCCCGTAGTCAGCCAGTCCGCCTTGTACAGCCAGTAAGCCTAAAGCCGCAATGGAACCTGCGCCGGTAGTCAGGGCCACTGCGAGCAAGCTATCCGGCCAGCCGAGAAAGGTCCCCACCGCCGCCATCAGCTTCACGTCGCCGGCGCCCATCCAGTGCACGGCATAAAAGGGTAAAAGCAAGAACAGCCCGGTGAAAAAACCGGCCAACCCGTTTAAGAAACCGCTCCATCCCTGTAGCCAACATTGGAGAGTTATCCCCAACACGGCTGCGCTCACGGTCAGGGCATTAGGCAGACGGTGACGGCGCATATCGATAACGGCAGCCGCCGTTAAAACTGCGAGAAGAACTCCGGTGGGTACGCTATTCAAAATCATGTCTATATCCTTTAGCGTTCTTGATTTATGAGGCGAAAACCATGTCGATTGTTAGGCGTTCGCGTTAAAAAAATCTGGATTTACGGTTCAATGGATGAACTTGCCCGGTTGAAACGGCTACCCTCCTTGAATAACCAAATTAAGTAAAAATTGAGTGTTTTTTAAGTTTAAATTGATGGTTCTCACTCTAGCAAAGAAGGTTCGTTGATAACATACGTGCGAATACTTACGGAATGAGGTGTTGACGGATAACGGCAACGGAAAGCCAGGTTGTGCGGAAGAGCAGGCGAAAGGCGAAAGGCACAAGGCGAAAAAAACCGGCTTTCTGGCGGTTGTCCGTTTATCTGCTGTTAATGAGATGCTGCCAAAATATCGGTTAATATTTTGTAACTGATGTTACGCAGTTAGCCGACTGAATAAGGAGTCGCCC
>JBAQYH010000419.1:0-2901 GCA_049299935.1 Methylobacter sp.
AATATGACCCGGAGTTTCACGATCTTTTCAAAATCGCAGCGGATTTTGACGAATCGGTTTCCAGGGATGACAGCAGCCGCGATTACGCCCGGTTGCTGGCGACCATCGCCCGCCGCGAAAAGTTGCGCCCGTTGAGCCAAAACGCTGTAGCCAGGGTTATAGAACACAGTTCCAGAATGGTCGGCGATGCGGAAAAACTGCTGACGCATCTGCGCAGCATCAAAGACCTGTTAACGGAATCCGACTATTGGGCGGAAAATAACGGTCACGAGCATATCGCCATCGGCGATGTGCAGCAAGCCATCGATCATAAAACGCACCGGCTGGATAAACTCAGGGAAAAGTTGTACGAACATATATATCGAGGCACGGTATTAATCGACACCGAAGGTAAGGTTACCGGGCAGGTTAACGGTCTTTCGGTCTTGCAGCTGGGTGAGTTTAGTTTTGGACAACCCTCCCGGATCACCGCAACCACCCGTTTAGGCAGTGGAAAAGTGGTGGATATTGAACGTGAAACCGAATTGGGCGGCGCTATCCATTCAAAAGGCGTATTGATTTTGTCGAGTTTTATTGCCGCCCGGTATTCCCGAACAGCACCGTTCTCGGTAGCGGCCAGCCTGGTGTTTGAGCAATCTTATGGACACGTTGAGGGCGACAGCGCTTCTCTGGCTGAACTTTGCACCATTTTATCGTCGATCGCCCAGATTCCGTTACGGCAGGACCTGGCGATTACCGGTTCGGTCAACCAATTGGGCAATGTGCAGCCGATAGGCGGGGTTAACGAAAAAATTGAAGGCTTTTTCGATATTTGCGCCAAAAAAGGTTTGAGCGGTACTCAGGGCGTCATCATTCCGGCCACCAATATCAAACATTTAATGCTGCGCTGGGATGTGGTTCATGCCGCGCAATCCGGCCAATTCAGCATCTATGCCGTATCAACCGTCGATGAGGCGATTGAGTTATTGACCGGCATGGAGGCCGGCGCTGTTGACGAGCAGGGCGCCTATCAACCGGAATCGTTTAACGGCCGGGTGGAAGCTCAGTTGTTGCAATTTACCAAGATCAAGAAAAAGTTCATTGGTAAGTCTGGGGATTAGCGATGGCGTTTTTAATACCAAAATCCACCAAAATGCCAGCGGGGCTTTCTGATTGATTTCTGATAATGGACGGGGATAGCGAACCGGTCATGGTTTGAATATTCCAAGGCCAAATTCGGCAGTCCTTTTAAACTTAACAACCGTTCTATTCTTTCCTCGGTGCCGGGATGCGTCCTGAGTATTGAGGGAATAGATTTGCTATAACCGCGACCGAATAGAATGTCTAAGATTGAAGTCTCATAGGCTTCCAGTTTGCTTAACGCCATTGCCAGACCTTCGGGATCGCCGGTTAGTAATACGGCCTGGCGGTCGGCATCGAACTCCCTCATTCTGGATAAGGAAAGTTGCAGGAAACTCATAATATTCGGAGCCATAATGAGCACGCCTACTGCAAACCAGGAAATCGTAACCATCCCCAAAATATACAACGGTAAGTTTAAAAAAATTAATACAAAGCCGGTTAAAGACAAAGTATGGGTAATCCGGCTGATGACATCGGCATAAGTCATTACGCGTATATCATTATGCTGGATGTGACTGATTTCATGCGCCAGCACCGCGACAATCTCCCGCATAGTCAAAGAATTTAACAGTGCATCGCTAAGGCCGATTGCCGGATTTGCGGATGTGCCTACAGAGAAGGCGTTCATCATTTGGCTGGGCAGGTAGTAAAGCGCGGGTGGGACGGATAAGCCGGCGCGAGCGGACAGCTCTTGGGATATGTGATAGAGGCCGGGCGCATTTTCCGCCGATAGCAATTTACCTTTATACATAGAAAAGATGAAAGACGGCGATATGTTCGGACTAATTACCAGTATTAAAACGCCTAAAACGCCCGCCCACAAAATGCCTTCGACCCCGGCCAAAATGAAACCCACTAACGATAAAATAACGCCCATACAAACAAAAAGCGCTAACGTATGAAAAAAGTTTTTTAGTTTGTGGTTGAACTCGGTCATGACGAACCTTTCGCGGTAAGCGCTTCGGCATTGCGTTTAACGAGGCTGTCAATTACGGCGCTTAATGAACCTTTGCGTTGGATTTCCTCGCTAAAGGTTGAACGGTAATTGGTCACCAGGCTCACGCCATCAATCAAAATATCATAGACTTTCCATTCTCCTTTATTCAGGAACATTCGATAATTTACGTCAATAGGTTGTTGGCTTGGTTGAATTACTTTGGTTTTTACGATGACCTTTGTGGCCTCAGTTGACGATTCAAGCGGCATGAAACGTATTGTCCAGTCGTTATACTCGATAAACGCCCTGGAATAGGTTCTTACTATCAATGTCTGGAATTCATGTTTAAATCGTTCCTGTTCGTCAGTTGTTGCTGATTTCCAGTTTTTTCCGAGCACCAACGGGGCGATTTTATCGAAGTCCGTATGCACTGAAATAACACCATTAACGAACTCTGTCACTTGGGCAAAATTCTTGGTAAAGGATTTATCCTTCAGTTTTTGCTGCAATTGTGTCGAAACACTTTGTATAACTTGCTGCGGGGGTTGCAAATTCTCGGCTATCCCTTGGGTAGCAGGCATTAGACCGAGTAATATTGCAATTAAACCAAATATTGCATGTCGTTGAGTTCGATTTCGCATAATTACCCGGCCCTAAAATACATTATAAAGCGATGATCGGATTGCTTGGATTTTGCCGTCTTTTATGCACCATGATGCAGATAGTTTTCATGAAACGCAAGTGGGTTAATTGCGTATTGACAAATAGCAGTCCTGAATGGTTTAACCTGAAATTGATGTTACGATTTATACTGATTTAACGTTAAGGTGTCGCTAGCGCGA
>JBAQYH010000420.1:0-2353 GCA_049299935.1 Methylobacter sp.
CCAAGTTCGTTATACACCCTATAAAATGCACTAATAATTTGATCTGTAATGTCTTTATGAAGCAGTTTCATTTTATCAGCGTTTATCAGTGTTTATCAGTCAAATCCGTGTCATCCGTGTTCTTGGCAACTGCTCCTGCGTTGCTCTACCTCCTGCATCCATGCAGTCGTATTTTTTAACTGCTTTGTGTTCATAAATCGCGATGCTCTTTGGTTAAGCTGATAAAAATATCCTCCATCGATCTTTTTACCGGCGTCAGTTCCTGTAGCCCCCAGCCGGCGGCAATGATCTGTTCGGCAATTTGTTCGGCGGGATTGGCGGTTACGCTGTGGTGAATTTTGATCCGGGTTGGTGAAATGCTTTCGATAGCGCTGACGCCGGGGATGCTTAATAGGGTATTGGTATCGACTGTCAACCGGGTGGCGATTTGCAGCGTGCCGGTATCCATGTGCCGGTTGAGCCCGGCTATGGTTTCATTAAAGATCAGCTGTCCCTGATCGATGATCTGCACATGGGTGCAGGATTCCTGGACTTCGGTGAGGATATGGGTGGACAGGATGACGCCATGATCCTGCCCCAGTTCCCGGATTAAGGCACGGATTTCCCTGATTTGAATGGGATCAAGGCCGACCGTCGGCTCATCCAGTACGATGACTTCGGGATTGTGCAGGATAGCCTGGGCAATCCCGACCCGCTGCTGGAAGCCTTTGGACAGATTGGCGATCAGCCGGTCGGCAACGTCGTTTAAGCCGCAACGCTCTTGAGCTTGCTTGATGGCGGCAGTTTCGGAGCTTTTGGCGATGCCGTGCAGCCGGGCGCAATAAAGCAGGAATTCCTGTACGGTCAGTTCCTTGTATAACGGCGGCGTGTCGGGCAAGTAGCCCAGGCTCATTTTGGCGGCTTTGGGTTGATCCAGCAGGTCGAAGCCGTTGATTTTAATTTGCCCTGCACTGGGCGCGAGATTGCCGCACAGCATCTGCATGGTGGTGGTTTTGCCCGCGCCGTTGGAGCCCAGAAACCCCAGCACTTCGCCTTTGGCCAAGGTAAAGCTGACATCGTTAACAGCGCAATGTTGGCCGTAATAGCGGGTCAGGTGTTCGGCTTCGATCAGGGGAGTCATGCTGTCGGCTATAGTTGGCGCTGCAAGTTTTGTAATTCAGCCTGGATTTTTTTGCGGTAAAACAGGAATTTCCATCGGGCGCCGCCGCAATGCCGCCAAAGAATGGCTGAGCGTATCCCGGCCAGCAGGCAGGCGCGAATTTTATTGACGGTGTCGGGCCTGGATAAATATGCCTGCTCGCCATTGACCATGATTCTCGGTTGCAGGGTGCTGATGGTGGTGTGATAAAGGTCGCCGAGATTCGCCAGTACATTCTCATGGAGCAGGCCGAAATGTTCCGATTGCGCCTGGGCGCGTTCAATTCCTGTGAAAATGGTCTTGAGCATGGCCGGTTGCTTGGACAGTTGGTTCTCGAGAAAAACCAGCGAGGCGGCATAGCGCGCCTGTTCGGGATTGGCGATTTTGAGGCCGGACATTTGATCGGTAAGCTGCTCAATGCCCAGTTTGAGGCCTGATAATCCACCGAAGACATTTTCTACGCCATGCTCGTCACTGGTAAAAAGACTGGCAATACTGGCCTCGAGAGCGGCCGAATTAACGGTGCCGGTCGTTGCCAGTTGCTGCACCAGCGCGGCTGCCTGGGCAATGCCCGCAAGAGCGATGGTTTGGTTGGTGATGGTATTTAGCGGCATAATTAATTGATATTGCCCATAACGTCTTTCGCCCAGTTTATACTCTTAATGTAAGAGTCGCCAATAATGGATTGGTCTATATTCTTAAACGATATTGATGAAATGTCCCAATGCTCGTAGCTAAGAACGCAATTGAGCGCTTCGCCGCCCAGTCCGTTTTTGTGCAATATGGCGGAAACAATATTATCGGCCAAAGGCAATTGGCTAATGGCTTCTTCTAAGGGCATGTCCAGTAAGCTGTCCAGATTGGATAAGATGCCTATCAGGAAAAAGTTATCCGATTTATCGCCGCTCAGGCTGGCCAGTTCCTCGCACATTTTGCCGCGGATCAACGCGTTTTGCATGACCGCTTCCGGCTTGTTCGATAAGGATGCCAGCGTCAATATATTTATCCAGCGTTTTATTTCTTTTAAGCCCAGATAGGAAATAGCATGGTTAATGGACGAGACTTTATTGGGCAGGGCGAAAAATGCGGAATTGATATAGTGCAGCAGTTTGTAGCTGAGCCCGACATCCAGCGATATGATCTTGCTCAAGTCTTCAAATTCAACATCGGGGTTGTTAACCGTATTTAACAATTGGATAGCGGCCGTTTGATTGT
>JBAQYH010000421.1:0-4997 GCA_049299935.1 Methylobacter sp.
ATGATTTTTTACCTTAGGCGGAATTTCAATGGCGACAGCTGGATCAATAGGAGGAGTATGCGTAATAGGCGCAACAGTGACTGTTCGGCTATCGCTTTCGTTTTTGACGACCAGAATAATGGCACAGGGTCTGTTTTTTAAACCCTCGTTTTTTCCTGCTTTGTACTCATTTCGCCATAAATATGAATAGGAAATAACAAGCCCACATTCCGGTTCCGGTAGCGCCATATTGGGTTAATCCATCAAGGCATTCAGATGATCGTGTGCTGAGTCCATTTGTGCGGTAGCAATTGCGCTAACTGTTTGTTCCGGTAGTTCACTTATATGGTAAGCGTGCCGCGATTGGGCTTTGAGTAGTAAATATTCATTAAAATCATGTTCGGAAACGAAATAGCCGCTCGTTCGTCCATGGCTTGTAATCGCTATGGCTTCCCGTTGAACTTGCTCTTTGTATTGCCCGAAATTTTTGACGAATTTGGTTGCTGGAACTTCTTGCATGGCATACCTCAACTACACAAAATACGTATGTTACGGAAAATGCGTAATATGTCAATTGACCCTAAAAAATCGTTTTGTCCACGGACTGATTTTTCTAAGCTCAACGATTTTGCTACGATTTTCCGGACAATAAAAAACCCGCTAAGCCTTTCGGCTTGCGGGTTTAACATTTTTGGTGGAGGCGGCGGGAATTGAATACTCCACCTCTTAATATTAAAAATATCTTTATTATCAAAAACAAATAGATATAACGCACCAGCAAAATATCGATGGCGGTAAATGGCGATTTTAGGCGGTAATCACCGCCAATTTACCGCCACCATTTATCCCGACAGTAAAATCATAATGCCACTGGATTTAACCTAATTGCGTCAGCCAGATGCTCCGGGGCTAAATGAGCATACGTCATAGTCTGAGTAATATCGGCATGCCCCAAAATCTTTTGAAGAGTCACAATATTCCCGCCGCGCATCACAAAATGACTGGCGAACGAATGCCGCAGGATATGTGAGCATTGCCCCCTGGGCGTCTCGATCCCTGCCCGCTTCATAGCGCGACGAAACGCACCGATACAATTAGTAAACACCCTGTCATTAGGCCCCTTATACCGAGCAAAACCAATCAAATCCCGATAAAAATCCGTCTCCAAAGGGACAGATCTCGTTTTCTTCGACTTAGTAAACTCATACGTCACCATGCCGCCATGCAACTGCTTAAACCGCAACTGCTCGGCCTCACCCCATCTGGCCCCGGTACGCAAACAAATATGGGCCACATACCACGTTGATTCATTCACACACCCGCTTTTAATCGTATCCAGGAGCAAATTTATCTGCTCGATCGATAAATACGACACCTGGCTCTCTTGGACCTTAATAAAATCCACACCCTTCAACGGATTTTCATAGTCAATAACATTAATCTTGCGCAGCTTGTTATATACAGCCAGCAAATAACCATGATGATTATTCATCGTTTTTGGATTAATGCCTGCCTGAAGCCGGTCAAATCGGTGCAAAACAAATTGCTCCGCTGTCAACTCACTCGCCTGGGGATTCTTCAGCGCAACAGCCAAATCCTCCAACGCCCGTTGCCTACGCTCTCCGTCGGACAAACTAACCCCATGATACTTAAACCACAGCGCCACCAAATCCTTCAGCGTGCGCTGATCAGTAGACGCACGCTTCTGCTTGGCCAAGTGCGTAGCCAGATACTCCCGCTCAAAAGATTCGGCCTCAGACTTGACATCTTTCGTTATTCGTACTCTAGGAATCCCCTTCCTATCTATTTGAACCAACCATTTACCGTCTTTAGTTTGTTTAACAGACACTTATACACACCTCACGCGCGCACGCCCGCACGCGTTGGCGCCGGATATTTTTTTTTGGAAGGGCCTTCGGAAAAGCGTGACCAACGTGATGATAAAATTAAAACAATCATATTTATATTAATAATCATATATATACATAACATAACTAAAGACACTTTTACCGTGATAACCGCGTGACATTGCCGTGACATCATCACGCTAAAAAGTCACAGAAAAGTCACAAAACATCACAAAATAAAAAAGCCTCTCCAGCCAGCGCCGGACAAGGCCTACAGAAAAAACCCAAAAAAACACATCACGCCATATCACAAAAATGTCACACTCGAAACATTAACAACAACAAGCCGCAACCAATTGAATTAAAGACAAAAACAGAACCCAACAAAAAACACATCACACATATCACGCTTTTCCGAAGGCCTATCCAGAAAAATGATTAACCAGCGCCCGGATTTCCGCATGCATTGCCAGCGCTTTAAAACTTTTTTCAGGATTTTCCAGAATCCATTGAATAATTTCCGTATCCAAACCGGCCGTCGTAATCGCCGTATGCAACAACTTCAACCCAGCGGCATGGTGCCCATCCCGATACAAAAAACACCCCACCGCCGCCGCATCAATCACCAGCATCCGACAATCCTCAGGAATCTCATTAAACAGCGTAAAAAGTTGCTCGCTATTCATGATGATGTCGCTTCAAAAACTCCACATATTGAGGAACATGCAACTTAACCTGCATCTCCAGCCAAGCCCGCTCATCATCCGACGCCGACTGCATAAACTCCTGCACAAAAGAGCAAATACGCATAGCCCGAGGATTAACATCAGAAACCACATAGACAGAAGCTTGCTCATTAACCTCATCCAGCAACATCGATCCGCGCCCGGTCAACAACCAATCGATAGACACATTGTATCGGGTACATAAATGCCGCAATAACTGCCCTCCCAAGGGTAGATTTTTCCAAATATAATTATTTATTGTTCGTTCAGAACTGTCCGTTTCTTTAGCAATATCAGACGTTTTCACGCGACTAGACTTTAAGAACAACCTAAACCGCTCTATTTCGGGTATTTTTTTATGGACATTCCCTTTTTTGGGTAGTATTGTATTCATAAATATTTTTTTGCATCAAAAGTATACGTAATTATACAAGGATTAATCATGCCAGCACCGTTAAATAACACCCAAAAAAGCACTTTGAAGGAATCGCTAAGCATCAGACATAGCCCTGAAGTGAAAGCGTTTGTCGATAACAAAGCCGCCGAAAACAACGAACTGCCAAGTGCCTTTTGCCGCAGGATCTTCAATGCCGGTTTAGAACAGATGTTTCAAATCAAAATCATAAACAACCAAATCATTAACCCTCCACCTCCTCACTAGCAACGGACTGGCTCTCCCTTATCACCTAAATAGGGGAGTTTTTTTCATTATCGACACCTAACAAACAACTGAACATACGCGGAAACACCTAAAATGCGCAGAATAACCGCCAGAATCGCCGACCAAGGCCCCTTCACCGACAAAGAAGCCCAAGTACTTCGGCTCATGTGCGAAGGTTTATATGGTCCTGAAATCGCCCTGCGCTTATTCCGCTCACCCCGAACAATAGACAAACACCGAGAAAACATCGCCCAAAAACTGAACGCCAGAGGCTCCAGCGAGATCGTACTCATCGCCCGTGAACTCGGCTTCATAGAAATAACCCTGACCGACAGCAGCAACCTATTAAAAACACTGGTTCTGCTAATCATCTGTACCACCCTATTTCCAAAAGACGACATGCGTAACGACATGCGCAGACCACATAGAGAGCGTACCCACGCCGTTAGAGCAATCCGTTTATTACACCGTCAACAATAGAGAGAGAACCACCATGAACAAACCAACCCAAGCCCCAAACCCCATCATCGCCAAACTGGCCCACATCATGATGCTGATAGAACACAGCATCTACCACCAAAACGACCTGCTGACCGAAAACCGCGAAAAATTCATCGCACAAACCGCCTTCAACCTGACCCACCTTGAAGACATATTCTTTTCCGCCGACCAAATAAAAAAACTCGTCATCATCATGGTTCAGTACCACGAAACCGGCGTAAACCAATGGCACATCGACCTCGACAACAGCACCGCCGAACACATCGCCGTCACCGTCGCACCAGGGCGCAACCTACAAGTACCCGCCAAATTATTTATATCAACCGTACCCCAAAACGGCCACGGCAGCGCACAAGCCAGCGTCCATTAACCATGAGCAGCTACGACAAACGGACCATTCCACCGTTCGTCAACGTCGGCAAACACGAGCGGATGATCAACCTATCCGCTCTAACCCTCGGCCAGCGGAAAACAATTTGGATAGGGATGAAAGCAGCAAACCCGGACCTGGCCAACATGCTACAACCCGATGAGAACATCGACGAATTAAAACAACAACTAGGCGCCTTCATCCAATTAAACGTAGCCGATCTGAACCGCTACATGGAGGCCGGATTAAAAGTAATTGAGGAGAAAAACCCATGAACACCAACACCCACCTATTGCCCCAGCTAACCGAACAACACTACGCCGAAGCCGTCGCCGATCTAATGCAATTCGCCGTAAAAGATTGCGGCGGCTCCAAGCCCTGTGCACTGGTGCTGCTCAACGCTTACAACAGCTATGCCTTTAATTTCGACATCACCGACCTTTGCTCACTAGACGAAAAGCGTTATAGCGCCGCCCTGGTCGTTATCCGTTGCCGTACTGAACTGTGCAGAGAACCGCATGAATTCATAGCCAACGGCGGTCAGGTATTCGAAGCACTGTTTGAGCAATGGAAACGTTACAGCAAGAAAAAAGGAGCACGGGCATGAGTGCTTATTACAAAACCAATGCTCAGCCCGTATTAGCCGCATGGGAACAGTATCAGCAACAGCTCAACCAGATGCGCGAAGAAGGCTTTGCCTTTCGTGATTCATTCGCGGCCAAGGATGCTGTTTTTCAGTACTCAATAGACGATAACCGATTTTGTGGCTTGAGATTCGAACCGATCCAAGATACCCGTTTTTGGACGCATCCAGATCAGCAAAGTAAAACCCAACGTCCACGCAAAAATGTGTCAAGAATGACCGCAGAAGAAAAGCAACAGCACACGCAGTTGCTGCAACAATGGTCCGACAC
>JBAQYH010000422.1:0-3424 GCA_049299935.1 Methylobacter sp.
ATTATCCACAGCAACGGCTCGGTCTCTGTTTCTGATGATGGCCGGGGCATTCCTGTCGATATTCATAAGGAAGAGGGCAGATCGGCGGCGGAAGTCATTATGACAGTACTGCATGCCGGCGGTAAGTTTGATGATAACGCCTACAAGGTTTCCGGCGGCCTGCACGGTGTCGGCGTATCGGTGGTTAATGCCTTATCCGAAGAGTTGAATCTCGAAATCCGCAAGAATGGCCAACTTTATAAGCAGCAGTACCGTATGGGGGAGCCGGTCGCTCCATTGGCAGCGGTAGGACCCGCCGAAGGCTCCGGCACGATGATAAACTTCAAACCCAGTGCCGCGACATTTACCGATGTCGAGTTTCATTACGACATACTGGCAAAAAGGCTCAGAGAATTATCCTTCCTGAATTCCGGCGTACGCATCAGCCTGGAAGATGAACGTTCCGACAGACAAGATGTATTCGAGTTCGAAGGCGGCATAGGCGCGTTTGTTGAACATCTCAATAAAAACAAAACCCCGCTGTTCCCGGAAGTATTCCATTTCGTTGCAGAAAAAGAGGGCGTCACGGTCGAAGTGGCGATGCAGTGGAACGATTCCTATCAGGAGAATGTCTTCTGTTATACCAACAACATTCCGCAACGCGACGGCGGCAGCCATTTGGCCGGTTTCAGGGGAGCTTTGACCCGAACCATCAACCAGTACATCGAGTCCAGCGGCTTGGCTAAAAAGGAAAAAGTACAGACGACCGGCGATGATGCAAGAGAAGGCTTGACCGCAGTACTGTCGGTTAAGGTGCCGGACCCTAAGTTTTCCTCGCAAACTAAAGACAAGCTGGTTTCTTCGGAAGTTAAACCGCTGGTCGAATCGACGATGAACGAGAAGCTACAGGAATTTTTGCTGGAAAAGCCGCAAATAGCCAAAGCCATCGTCGGCAAGATAGTCGATGCTGCCCGTGCCAGGGAAGCGGCCCGCAAGGCGCGGGAAATGACCCGCCGCAAGACCACGCTGGACATTGCTGGGTTGCCGGGCAAACTGGCGGACTGCCAGGAAAAAGACCCTGCTTTATCCGAACTGTTCTTGGTGGAAGGGGACTCAGCGGGCGGATCGGCCAAGCAGGGCAGGGACCGCCGCACCCAAGCCATTCTGCCGTTAAAAGGTAAAATCCTTAACGTAGAAAAAGCCCGTTTCGACAAAATGATTTCATCGGAAGAAGTCGGAACCTTGATTACCGCATTAGGCTGCGGCATAGGCAAGGACGAATACAATCTGGCCAAACTGCGCTACCACCGCATCATCATCATGACCGATGCGGACGTCGACGGATCGCACATCAGAACCTTGTTGCTGACGTTCTTTTACCGTCAATTGCCCGAGATCGTCGAGAAAGGCTATATCTACATTGCCCAACCGCCTTTGTACAAAGTTAAAAAAGGCAAGCAAGAGCATTACGTTAAAGACGATGCCCAGCTGAATGAATACCTGATCCAGCTGGCATTGGATAAAGCCCAGCTGTTTACCGACGAATCCGCGCCGCCTATTCAAGGGCAGGGCTTGGAAAAACTGGCCAAATTGTTCACCGAAGTAGACAGTATCAATAACCGCTTGTCCAGACGTTACGACGAGGTTTTCCTTGAGCAGTTTGCCTATATGGATGTGATCAGCGATGAGCTCAAACAGGATCAGCAAAAGCTCACCGCATGGTTTGCCAAGATGGAGCAGAAACTGATCGATTGCGACAGCAAGGCGGTATACACCGTTGAGCTGGATTACAAATCAAGCAATGAGTTTTCCGTCGTGGTTAACAAGCGCCTGCACGCAATAACCAAAACCTTCGTATTGCCTTCGACTTTTTTCAACGGCAAGGATTATCAAAAAATCGCGCAATATGCAGCGGATACGGCGGGCATGTTTAACGAAGGCTCATTCATGCAAATGGGCGAAAGACAGCAGCCGGTCAGCAACTTTAAACAGGCTTTTGAATGGATGATGAAGGAAATCAAGAAAGGCCAGCATATCCAGCGTTACAAAGGTCTGGGTGAAATGAACCCGGAACAGCTATGGGAGACCACGCTGGATGCCAACAATAGGCGCTTGCTGCAAGTCAGGATCGAAGACGTGATTGCGGCCGATGAGATTTTTACCACGCTGATGGGCGATGTAGTCGAGCCGCGGCGGGATTTCATCGTCAAGAATGCGTTGGACGTTACCAATCTGGACGTGTAATCATTGTGAAGGCGGCTCAATATCGTAATTGACTTCGGGACGGCCGAACAACTCCCATTCCTGGCGGGCAAGGTACAGCATCCGATCTCTAACGTTAGGAATAACAAACGATGGGCTGACATTGTCATCGGCGGTAATGGCAGGCATTTCGCCTTGTTTTAGCAGAGCGCAGCCATTAACAAGCAAAACAATACTGAGTAGAAAATAAGGCATGGCAATCGACTCCTCTAACGATTCAACGGTTTTCTGCTTGCCATCACTTTCAAATATTCGACAATATCGGCGATGAGTTCCCCTCGATTACCGACATCACGGTAAAACGGGATCATTTTACTGTTTGCCCGCACGCTTTGCGGATCGGCGATAAATCTGACCAGCCATTCAGGCTGCCAGTATTCGGTAACGCTGACGGGATAATTGAGTTCCGGTCCGATATTGCCGCCGTCGCCATTAATCGCATGGCATTTTATGCAATGTTGCCGGAATGCCAAAAAACCCTTTTTAACAGATTCCTGGCTGGCGGAGGGCGGCGTAGATTGCGGATATTCCCGCTCGAATGAGGTTAATTCGATGGTCGTTAATTGCCACGGCCAACTGAGCCAAGGCTCATTTTTAGCGGCGATGTCTTGGATATTTTCCCACACCAAAAAAAATGGCCCCGGATCGACGGTCTCCCCATTGTTTCTAAGCAGCTGCGAAAATCCGAGTTGACCGTTTTCGCCTATGGCGATGATCCCGTTATGTTTGAGGATGACGCTAATGGGGATGATAGGCTGGTATCCGTCCGATGCAGTAAATTTAATCGCGTCGCGGTCTTTCCATTTTGAAGTGAAAACCGCGTCCAACAACGGGATTAACGAAACGCCTTGATAAGATTTGATTATAGAATCGGTCGGGTTGTTCACGGTTAACATCTTTGTTCCGCCGGTTCGAACCAGTTCATCGGTCTCCATTATCTTGACGAAATGGCCATTGTCAACGAATGTTAGTGAAGAGGAATAAGATGAAAATCCGATGAAATAGAGCAGCAGAGCGCTGAGTAGGGAAAGTGTTTGTCGAGTACGATAATTATCTAACATGGTTTTGGCTCCAAAAAACTACCTGATTAGCAAAATGCTTCAGCTAAGTCGTCATACCGGCAGGGATTGCCGGTATCCAGAACACAGGGATGTGATTCAGCCTGCCATCCATGGTATCTGGG
>JBAQYH010000423.1:0-4197 GCA_049299935.1 Methylobacter sp.
GAGCAGGGCGTCCATGTCGAAGGCATCAACTTCTTTACCGGTTTTTGCGTGGAAGGCCACACCCATGCGATCAGGGCCAATGACAAGGCGAAGCCTAAACGCAACAACTCCCTCTGGGTCGCCGAACAGCTGGGCATCAAGCTGCATATCGTCGACGTGATCGAAGAATATAAAGACGTCCTGATCAACCCGAAACACGGCTACGGCGCGCACATGAATCCTTGCCTGGACTGCAAGATTTTCATGGTCAACAAGGCCAAGCAATGGCTGGTCGAAAACGATTTCGACTTCATCATCACCGGCGAAGTGATCGGCCAGCGGCCGATGTCGCAACGCAAGGATACGATGCCGGTCATATCCAGGGAGTCCGGTGCCGATGATCGGTTACTGCGGCCCTTGTGCGCGAAGAACCTGCCCGCCACCCTGCCGGAGCGTGAAGGCTGGATCGACCGGGACAAGCTGCACGATTTTACCGGACGCTCACGCAAGCCGCAGATGGCGATGGCCGAACGATTCGGCTTTAATGATTATGCCCAGCCTGCGGGCGGCTGCTGTTTCCTGACCGACGCCAACTATTCGTCCAAACTGGTCGATCTATGGCAGGCGCGCGACGGCAATAAACAATACGACCTGGATGACGTGATGCTGCTGAAAGTCGGAAGACACATCAGGCCGGGGCAAAACTTTAAAGTCATCGTCGCCAGGGAAGAAGGCGAAGGCCGCTTCATGCAGGGTTACAAAAAAGAATTTATCACGATGAATTGCGCCAGCCATGCAGGTCCTTTGGTGCTGGTGGACGGTACGCCTTCGGCCGAGGATTTGTTCCTGGCGGCAAGAATCACCGCCCGCTACGGACAGGGCCGCAACGCCGAGCAAGTCGATGTGAATATTGCCGATAAAGACGGTTCCGAACGGGTTATCCAGGTCAAGCCGTTCGGTGCAGAAGAAATTCCACAGCAATGGTATATATGAACAGAGAAATTTTAAATGCCCGCCGCCTGCTGTGTCCGTTGCCGGTCATCCGCACCCAGGATAAAGTCAAACAGCTTAAAGCGGGCGACCAGCTGGAAGTTATCTGTACCGATCCGGGCGTGATGCAGGACATCCCTGCATGGTGCCGGATCAATGGGCATAAGGTGCTGGAGACCATTTCGGGGGATAATGAATACATTATTATTCTGGAAGTTGGCGGTAATGGCTGAGCTTTTCTCGTTCCCACGCGCCGCGTGGGAATGCAGTATCGGCGCGTTGCGCCGCGAGTCACGACCATGGTCTGCGTATACGGGACACAGCGCGTCCAGCACCGCATTCCCACGTAGCACGTGGGAACGAGATGTTATATTGAGAGTTGTCGCGTATGGCTGAAGTTTTAGACGCCGCAAAAATGGATAAACTAAAAGCCAAGGCCAGTTACGTTGGCGCGGCGATTAATGTTCTCCAGACGCTGATCAAAATCGGTTTCGGCATCCTCGGGCAGTCAGCGGCTTTAGTTGCCGACGGCATTCATTCGCTATCGGATCTGCTCAGCGATCTGCTGGTGATTATTGCGGTCAGGTTGGGCAGCCGCGAGGCCGACCATGACCACCCTTACGGGCATCGCCGCTTTGAAACCATCGCGACGGTCATTCTGGGAGGGAGTTTAATCGGCATCGGCGGCGCCATCGTCTGGTCGGTCATGGAGCGCATGGCGGATGCTGAGCATCTGCCGGTGCCCAACGTGTTGTCAATGGATGTTGCGGCGCTGTCAATCCTGATTAACGAATGGCTGTACCAATACACCAAGCGCATCGCCAAAAAGACCCGCTCCAAACTGCTGCTGGCCAACGCGTGGCATCAGCGCAGCGACGCGGTCTCATCGCTGGTGGTTTTGTTCGGCATAGGCGCGGTAATGATGGGCTATCCGTTGGCAGACGGGATTGCGGCTGTCGTGGTTGCGTTGATGGTGGCTAAAATCGGCTTGAATCTGGTGTTCGAGAGCATCAAGGAACTGGTCGATACCTCATTGCCGCCCGCCTTGGTCGCCGAGATCAGGACAGCCATCCACGCGATTGACGGCGTCGAAGGCATCCATTTATTGCGCACCCGGCAAATGGGCGAAGACGCGCTGATCGATGCGCACATCGTCGTCGATCCGCGCATTACCGTTTCGGAAGGGCACATGATTGGCGACATCGTCAGGGATGATCTGATCAAGCGTTTCGATGATGTGATGGATGTGCTGGTGCATGTCGACCCCGAAGACGACGAAAGCTTGCAGGAGCAATCCAGACCGCTGTCCCGCGGCGAAGTGCAGCGGCTGTTGGACCGCTATCTGGCGGATTTCAAGTCGGCTATAGAAGATTTCAGGATTCATTACCTGGACGGCCAGATTGAACTGGAAGTGATTTTGCCTTTCGCGATCAGCGAGCAGCCGGAGCGGCTGGCGGCAATAAAAAAACAATGCAAACGGATGCGCGTGGAAATTAAAAAAATCGATAATGTGTTTGTGTTTTTTAAGGTTTGAAAAAAATAGAACACGGATGATACGGATTAAACGGATTTACACGGATTGTTAAGAATCCAGAATAACTATTCTTTTATCAGTGACTATCCGTCAAATCCGTGTCATCCGTGTTCGATTATGTAACTAATGAGGCTTAACTTATGGCAGTAGGGCAGTGCAGTTTTCCGATCATGCACCCGGTAGCAGGCATAACGCTGGGTACGGCGAATGCGGGCATCAAGCAAACCGTCAGGGATGATATTCTGGTCATACAAATGGCCGAGCATTCAACCTGCGCGGCGGTGTTTACCCAGAACGCCTTTTGCGCCGCGCCCGTGCATGTCGCAAAAGCGAATCTGGCGCATAGCCCGCGTTGGTTGCTGATTAATTCCGGCAATGCCAACGCCGGCACCGGCGAGCAAGGCATGAAGGATGCGTTGGCGACCTGCGCCGACCTTGCGGAAGTCGTAGATGGCGTGGCAACCCAGGTGTTGCCTTTTTCGACCGGCGTCATCGGCCAGCCGCTGCCGGTCAATAAAATTAAGGCATCGTTGCGGGAAGCCGTAAGCAACCTGGATACCGCCAACTGGGACAAGGCTGCCCAGGCAATCATGACCACCGATACGTTCCCGAAAGGCGTGTCCAAAGTCATCGAAATCGACGGCCAAACCATCACCATCAACGGTATTTCCAAAGGCGCGGGCATGATCCAGCCGAATATGGCGACCATGCTCGGTTTTATGGCCACCGATGCGAAAATCGAGCAAGCCCTGTTGCAGAACTGCCTGGCGCTGGCCGTCGAGCAATCGTTCAACCGCATCACCGTCGATGGCGACACCTCGACCAATGACGCCTGCGTGTTGATGGCGAGCGGTTGCTCGCTGGTTCCCGAGATTAAACAGGACAGCGAAAGTTATAAGATTTTTGCCGATGCCGTGATGACCGTCTGCAAACAATTGGCGGAAGCGATTATCCGGGACGGCGAGGGCGCAACCAAGCTGATGCGTATCGTGGTCGAGCAGGCCTTGACCGATGAAGAAGCCGTGCGCGTCGGCAAAACCATCGCCCATTCGCCGCTGGTCAAAACCGCCTTCTTCGCCAGCGACCCGAATTGGGGACGGATACTGGCGGCAGTCGGCCGCGCCGGCGTCGAGAACATGGTGCTGGAAGACGTGCAGCTGTATCTGGATGATGTCTGCATCGTCAGAAATGGCGGCCGGGCCGACGATTACACCGAGGAAGCCGGACAGCGGGTCATGAACAAGGAAGAGATCACCGTGACTGTCAAACTGGGTCGCGGCAGTGCGGTGCAGGAAGTCTTAACCTGCGACTTTTCGTATGATTACGTGAAAATCAATGCGGAATATAGGACTTAAAAGCAGGTGAAAGGTGCAAGGTACAAGGCGAAAGATTTTATTGTTCCCACGCTCCGGCGTGGGAATGCAGTCTTGGACGCTCCAGCGTCCACTAGCAAATGAACCCACTCCAAGTCGCCGTAGGCGTAGTCAAAAACCCGGAAGGAAAAATCCTGATTTCCCTGCGCCATGCCGATTTGCACCAAGGCGGCCTGTGGGAATTCCCCGGCGGCAAGATTGAAGAATTTGAGACAGCCGAACAAGCACTGGTCCGCGAACTCAAGGAAGAGATCAACATCGCCCTTACCGCGGCAACCCCGCTGATTACCGTCAAGCACCAGTATCCAGACCGGCTCGTAC
>JBAQYH010000424.1:0-2503 GCA_049299935.1 Methylobacter sp.
CAGTGTGGAGTCTTAAATGGACAAATGCCGGCTGCATGGGGATTAGAAAGTTGGTTCTTGTTACTATTATACTGGACAGGTTCTGCAAACCTGTTCGTAACGTTTAATGGAAAAGAACTTGCTCAAACGTTACAGACGGACTATTTTACTCTGTCCACGAAATTTCGTGTGATCAAGATAACGACAAACACAAAACTCTTTATACGCTTCATCCGCTTGGTATTACTACTTATTGATTGAAGGGTTTGATTTCTCTATCCTACAATCAACTATATAAAACCGGATGTTTTTTAGATCGAATGGTTTTTCAAGTAGCATGTTATTTAAACAAAATCTACGCAGAGGGAACAATCATGAAATTAACCTGGATACTCATTGCCGATAGTACTCGCGCTCGCATTTTCACTGCCGACTCGTCATCTTCTCCTTTAGAGGAAATCGAAGACTTTTCTCATACCGAAGGCCGTTTACATGATCGGGAGATAACATCAGACCTGCCGGGAAAAATTAAAAGCGTCGGCGGAGGCGGACACGCTTTTGAACAACCCACCGATCCGAAAAAACACGAAGCCGACAGCTTTGCGCATCGCATTGCCGAATATCTGGAAGACGCGCTCAACACAAACCGGTTTGAACAACTGCTGATTGTTGCCCCTCCCGCTTTTCTCGGCTTGCTGCGCAACCAACTGCCGGAGCCGGTTAAAAAACTGGTTCGTTTCGAACTCAATAAAGACATCACCATGTTGAGTGTCGCCGATATTCGCGAACATCTTCCGCAATATTTACCGAATCTTTGATCCTAAAAACGCAGTCGGAGTGTAAATAACCACGAAGCACACAGAGGACGAAGCTTTAAATTATTTGATCCACAAAAAACACGAAAAGCACGAAAATATTCAAAGAGATACCAAGTTGTAGATTGTCACCCAAAGGCTGAAAGGGTGGGCAATACAACATACTGATTTTTTTCGTGTCTTTCGTGCTTTTCGTGGACTAACTGCGGTTTTATAGTTATTTTCTTCGTGTTCTTCGTGTCCTCTGTGGTGACTAATTTTTTCCCTGATTCGGATAATGCTTCCACACCTGCCCGCTTGATGAACATTCCGATGCCCAATAGTTATTCACAAAAGCTGTGGATAAATCTGTGTATTGATTGTTTTATTTACCGCTTAACTGCGGTTTTTATTGGTGTTTTGTTAGATTGTACAAAAACTCAACAGCTCCATAACCCTATAAACTATCAATAACTTACGATTGCTTACCGGACATCAAACGGCACATTTAAAGGTACGGCTAAGCTATTGATTGTTGCTGTGCGCAACGGCTATTAGAGCGCACTCGGGTTTGGCGCATCAGTCGAGAAACTGTTCGTAATACTTCGTCGTGAATCGTGGACGCGCCAACCTTTTTGGAATCTTCACGTCGCCTGGTTGCAGCCACTGCGTTTGGATCGGCGAGGCGTTTCCACCCAAAATGTGAATAGCCAGCTTGTTATACGCCTTCGCAAACTGCTGCCATAGCGGATCGACCGGGTTCGAGCAGAACGGGTCGAACGAAAACGACACGCCGGGGCCGCCTGAATACAGCCCGAAAGGCTTCTTCTCCTTTTCGGGGCGATTTACAAAATAAGTCGCCCACCCTTTGGGCGCGAACCCGGTTGCTTTCTCGAAGTCCTTGGTGAACCGGTACGATTCGACGATAACGCGGTTAACCTGGGAGATGTCGTGCTCGTAGTATTGGAAATCCAGGCGGCGCTCATCAGCCGAGGGACGCCAGTATTCGTTGACGAAATCGTGCCGGGAATAGACGATCCCCTTGGGCTGCGGGACGTCCACGCCGTCGAAGCCATGCTGGATAGCCAGGCGTTTGGCGACGCGGAACGCATCGCAATCCGGCTGCGACGAAGCGGGCGTGGCAGATCCGGAACCCGCTTGGTAACGCTGGTCGCAAAAGCTTGCCAGCTGCTGTAGAAACACAATGGCCAAGAGCGCGTCGCTCTGCTCTCGCATCCGGATCAATCCCGTAGCGAGATCCTCCGGCGAGTCGAACGCCACGACCGACGCCTCCGACCTGCACAGCGTTGCCGGGCGCACCTCAAGCAGGCACTCGACGACTATGCCGGAAAGACCGAACGAGCATTTGAATTCGTAGAATGCCGCCCCGTCCTTGTAATCGGACAGCGTGCGCAGCTCGCCGTTGTCATCGACATAAGTCAGCGCGACAACATGAGCGGAAAAATAGCCGGGCGCGTCCAGCGACGACTCTTTTGTGTCGCCGACCGCAACCGAACCTACGGTTGCTTCGCCGATTTCCGCTTGAAACGGCATCTCCACACCATGAGCCTGTAGCCACATGTTGAGTTTTTTGAGCCGGCACCCGGCCTGCACCCGGACGACATGGCGTCCCGCATCATCCTGTTCCAGGCCAACGATTTCATCGAGCTTGCGCGTGCACAACATCGTTCCGCCGTCATTCACGATAGTGGCGGTCACCGAAAGCAGCG
>JBAQYH010000425.1:0-4381 GCA_049299935.1 Methylobacter sp.
ATCTGGGCTCGGACGGTGTTGCAAACTTGCTCGGTTTTAAGAATGGAATGCGAGTGGATCTTAGCGCCGATCCGAACCTGCTGCGGGTGCGCTCGACTTTCGACCTGACGCAACGAAGCTTCGATGACGCGCCTGCCGACTATAGCCAGACACGAACCGCCGCGGCATTCTTTACCCGTTATGCCGCCCCCGATTTGCGCACCGACTCGACCGGCCCCGACATGGCGGTCTGGTATGCGCAGGCGATTGCGACGATCAATGCCGGTATTCTTGATGCCCTGTTTCCCGACCAGCACATCCTGGACGATGTCGAGTTGAAACCGGGACGGCAGCTCATGGTTCCGAACAGCTACAACTGCGCCTACGGCGAGGCGGGCTATACCAACCTTTATACCACGGTCACCGGGGATACCCTGCTCAGGATCGGAACGACCCTGGGCTTGCAGCAGGATTTTCCTACGACCTCCCCGGTATCGGCTCCCTCTTGGCAGGCCTTCCTTGCCGAATTTATCGCAGCCAATCCCACGGGAAGCGCTCCATGGACGATCCCGGCATGGACAGGAATCATCGTGGCCCAGGGCGAGACCGTCGAATCATTAAGCAGGCGGCTGATTTGCGACGCCACTTTTATGGGGGCGGTCGATTCATCCTGGATATGGGACTATGCCTGGGCGGACATCGCTGAATGGATAGGACCGTCTATCCTGGCCCCTGTTGCGGTGGTTCCCGTACCCGATGCGACTACAGATAAAGGCGTGTTCTCATTCAACGACCTGATCAAGATCTACGGCATCCCGGTTACCGATGCGGCAGCCCAACTTAAGGATATACAAGGCCTTTTCGAATTGGCTACGGTGCTTGCGGTCAAGCATCTTCCGGCTCAGGAAATCTCGGTGCTGGTCGATTCGGTGGTGCAAGGCGAAAGCTTTGCGGCGATTGTGAATCAGTCTTCCCGGATGTTGATGTCCGGGCTGCAACTTCCGGCTTTGACTCAGGTCGACGGGCATACCGCGCCGGATCCAAGCAGTTCCCTACCCCTGTACGACCTGACCGGGCAGCAGTTTACTGTCGCGGTCGATACGGCGCAACCCGATGCGGTAGCCTTAAGTCTGTCGGTCAGCTCCTCGGTGAACTGGATTACCCTGATGGATTCCACCACCGCCGTACAAGGAACGATGCAGGCGCAGATCGAAACCCTCGAAATTCAGTACCCGGATATTCGAAGCCATAACCCCGGCATCGGCAGCTTCACCTATCCGCTTGGATCAAGCATCGTGCTGTTGACTCAACCCGTTTCGATGACCACCGGAACCTTGGATTACAGCTACACCAACCAGCAGGTTTTGGACAATAGCCCGCAGACCGGTCTTTCCGTTCGCCCGGCCGATACGCTTTCCCCGAATCCGCAGGCGATGCCTTTAAGCGGCGCATCGCCCCGCCCTTACGGTTTCGATCAACGTATCGATTTACAAACGCCGGTTGTGCTTCCGATACCGGCTGCATCGCCAGGGACAAATCTTAGCGGGCTACCATCGCTCTGGCCTTTCCCGGAAAGCTTCCTGATACGAGCCGAAGCCGGAACGGCTTCCCCTTATGAGATCCTTGCCGCGCTGGATTCGGGAGAGGCGGGACGCCATGCAAACGTGCTGACAGACACCACGTTCGGCATGGCGGTGCCTTTCCGTATTGCAAAATTCGAGGCCGGCACCCGGCATTTCAACCTTCTGGGCGTCGATACCGATCAGCGCCATTTGCTGTTATCGTTGCGGGAACAATTGCTCGCCTATCCCGATACGGAATCGGAGACGACTGCCTACCTGCTGCTTGCTCCCGCGCCCAATGCGTCGAATGCGTCGGGCATTACGGTGCTGACACCGGCTGACCAGGGTACTTTTCTGATCAAGAGCAATCTTTCGACCGAATCGGTTCCGCAACCCACGCTGCTGTTGGCGACGGCTGCCGCCGCGGAATCGCCGGTCTATTTTGCAACGCTTTCCAGCCTCGCGGATTTCCTGCTGTTATTATGGGAGGGCAGCGTCGTAGGGGGAACCGGCTACTATTTCGGCGTCAGCCAGGATCTTCCCGGCAGCGCTTTCGACTCCGACGGCAACGCCACCTTGCAACTCTTGGTCATTGCAGGCTCCCAACAAGACACGGCCCCAACCGGGCGAACCTTATTGCCGTTCAACAACTGTCTGCTGGTGGGGCCGGGACTGGCCAACACCACGGTTTCTTTGTTTGCCGAAAGCTGCGACGATTCGGATATGATTATCAACGCGCTGGTTCCGCCAGGAAATGTCGGCTTCAGGATCGCAACCGATAAGCCGGTGGACGTCAGCGATTCGGCACTGGAAAAAGAGGTGCAGTTAAGAAACCTGTACAGCTTGCTCAGTTTTCAGATAGAGGCTGTGGAGGGTTCTCCGTTTTACGCGCCGCCATCGGGAATGCCGGCCACGCCTTTGCCTTGGGACGGCGGCGGCCAGACCCTTGCGCAACGTGAGAAAAGCCTGCGCAAAATGCGCCTGGCTAATGCGGATTTAACGGATACCGAAGAAGATTCCGAGCCTTATTGGCTCTATGAACAGGTGCTGCCGTTGTATAACTTCCTTTTACCCGACACCGGGCAAGCGACGCCATACGTTGCGGGGCTTCCCCTGCCGGCGAACGATCCTTATGCGGGACTTGGAACCCGCAGCACGCTTCCCGAAGTTCGGTTCCTGTTCGGATTCGGGGATTTGCTTGGCAACCGAACCGCCCCTCCCGGCGCAGGCGAAGGCATCCTCGACCTGACTTCCGGTTATACCGACAACATGATCGGCGTCGGGGAATGGCCTTCGATTGCGTACAGCTATGAAGTCTTCCCGGCTTCCGGGGACAGCGATGTCATGCTGTCGGCTTTTGTTACATCCCGTCCATCGGCGCTGCTGCCAAATCCCTCCCAGCCGGGCGATGTGAGCATCGATCCCGCTATCTTGCAGGCGGAAAGATATGGCCAGGTTTATTATCAACTGGTGCAGTCCAATATCGACGGCTATCTGCTGACGACATTGCATCGGGATCAAGACGGCGCCGGACTGCAACTTGAGGACATTACTCCGCTGGTTCATTTTGCCGCGGGCGCTTATGCCCATGCCAATACGGTGGCCGCCCTGCTTCCCGCCGCTGCGGGCAATACCACTATCGACGGCATTATTGCCTCTTTCGGGGTGCGCTACGCAGAGATAGCCCAAGCCAATGCAGACTTCCCGGTGGAGCAACTGTTCGGCGCATCGGCTGAGTTAACCGTTCCAGCCTATTTTCCGTTTGTCGAACATGATTCCGTTACTGCGCTTTGCGAGCTTCCTCCCGCAGGCTGGCCTACGCCATCGGCGACGGAGTTGCTGCTTTTTCCTGAGAACGCCACATTTCCTCTTAAAACCGGGACGGCGTTGAGTATCCCGGAGACAACACTTTCCACCGGAACGGTTGCGCCGACCGCAACCCTTACCCTGCTGGCGGCTACGCTGAACACCACCGTGCCGCTGCTTGCAGGAGATAATGCCGCTGACTTGGTACTGGCCGACCGGTTTGTCTTTACCGTCGATATTGGTAATGATCAAACCGCTTCGGTGACCGTCAACACAACAACCGGCCCGTCCAGCTTTGAACAGGTGGTCGGGCAGTTTGCCGACATCGGCGTGAATCTGTCGGTTCCCGATCTGGCAATGCTTTATGCCGATATTGCCGGGGTATTTGCTACAGGACAGGATCTGGCCAGCACTTTTTATGCGGTCAAGCTTGACGATACGCTGACAGTAAACTCCAGCGGCGTATCCTTGGAGGCGCTTGTTGCGGCGAACCTGGAAACCCCCGACCTTTTCGATCCCGGAGCGCTTATCTATTTCGGGGATTTCACCGGTATTTCCTATGACCAGCAGCCGACTTTACGAGAGTTTGCCGATCGCTATGCCTGCTCGATGGAATTGTTGATTTCCGCCAATTCGGCTATCGCATTGCCTGCGGATACGGCGTTTAGAGTTCCCGGCGTTCTTGCCTGGCCGGCTGATACGACCGTGCTGCGGATTCCTTACACCATGCACGTTGACGACACGCTTTCGGCAATAGCCGAACGTTTTTCTTCGCCGGGCGGCACAGGGGGAGGCGAGGATTACCTCATCGCTTTAGCCAACGAATACATGCCGGGAACGATATGTTCCGGCATCGCCATCAGTCTCGTCGTGGATGGAAACCCCGTTACGGTTGTCACCGGGCCTGATGCATCATTCGGATCGGTGCTCGCGCAAATACAAGAACAGGCGCCTACTGCCACGCTGGCCGACTTGGTAGCGTCCATCAGCGCTACAGAGGGCGTGTTACAGGGCGGCGGTCTCCTTGTTTGCGC
>JBAQYH010000426.1:0-1779 GCA_049299935.1 Methylobacter sp.
CTTTGCACCTGCCCGCCTGATAAGCCATAGCCCCGCTCGCCAATCTGGGTCAGCAAACCTTCCGGCAATTGTGCGCTGAATTCCGTTACTCCGGCAGCCTCTGCCGCATTAATAATGCGCTGTTCTGACGCATCGGGATCGGCCAACGCGATGTTGTCTTTGATAGCGCCGTGGAAGATGTAGGCGTTTTGCCCTACCCAGGCAATGGCTTTCGTAGCACATTCACGGTTAACCGGCCGGCCGTTAAGCACTACCCAGCCTTCTGTTGCCGACTCAAAACCTAGCAACAGGTTTAACAGCGTCGTTTTTCCGGCGCCCGATTCGCCGACCAAGGCGATTTTTTCACCGGCTGCAATGTGCAGGTTGATGCCGGTTAAGACCTGCCGCTTGCCGTAAGATTTACTGACATTGTTAAATTCGATGAGATTCGCTAGTTCCCAAGCTCCAGCTTGGGAACTAGGTGAGGGAAGCTCCAGCTTCCCGTCTCGCGAAGCTGCGACTTGCATGGATGCAGGAGAGCGGTTGCCGAGAGCTTCCCCCTCTGGGATCCCAAGCTGGAGCTTGGGATCCAGCGTACCCGCATCGGCATCTTTATCCAGTATTACCAAGATAGCGTCAGTCGCGCCCAGTGCCGCAGCCCGGTCATGATAATTGATCGCCAATTGCCTGAGCGGCATAAAGAACTCGGGCGCCAGCAGCAGCACGAACAACGCTTCACTTAATCTGATGTGCACGGCCGGGCCGAAATGAACCAGTCCCAATAAGCCCAGCCCGACATACACGGCCACCAGGGCAACCGCAACCGCGCTGAAAAACTCCAAAACTGCCGACGACAAAAACGCAATGCGCAATACCGCCATGGTTTTTTCCCGAAAGCCGTCGGCAATCCTGTCGATGTTGGCTAACTCCTGGGTAGCTTGGCCGAACAGCTTAAGTGTCTCCAGCCCTTGCAAACGATCGAGAAAATAACCGCTCATCCTTGCCATCGCCAAAAACTGGCTGCGATTTGCGGAGGCGGCGCCCATGCCGACTAAGGCCATAAATATCGGCACCAGCGGCCCGGTCACCAAAAAGATCAGCCCGACCACCCAATTGACCGGCATGACCACGCCAATCATGATCAGCGGCAATACACCGGCTATCATTTGCTGGGGTAAATATCGCGAGAAATAATTTTCCAGCGCATCGACCTGCTCCAACGTAACAGCCGCCAATTCGCCGCTTTGCCGTTGTTTGACGGCGGCAGGCCCCAGCGTTAAGAACTTGTCGGACAACTGCTGTCTTACCGACATTCTGACTTGCGCCCCGGCTTCAAATCCCCAGGTCTGGTGCAAATAAACGCACACGCTACGCAGGATGAAAACGGCCGCCAGCACTACGAATGGCGTAATTAAAAACGTCCACGGCAGCTTGTCGATGATGATGGATTGCAGTATGTAAGCCAGTGTTGCCGACTGGACAATCACGCCCAAGCCGTTGGCAATGCCCGCCATAGCGGCCAATAAGATGGGCTTGCGAACCGATTTACTTTGCACTTTTAACCAACCGGCGCAGGTTTTCTCCCTCGCCTTGTTTTTATCGAAATAGGCTTGATTGTCTGTTTCTGTTAGCTGCACGGGTTTTCGCCACTTGTTGTATTGATGAAAAGCATAACACACCGGCGGAGCATCGTTCCCACGATCAATTGCCTGCGGAGCGGGGGCGAAGGCGGCGCTGGAGAGTGCTGTAAAAGTATTCGTTCTTAGAAAATGTAGCTATTCAGCATATGCCCAATAAAAC
>JBAQYH010000427.1:0-1537 GCA_049299935.1 Methylobacter sp.
GGATATATGTATCTAATAATGTCGTTTTATTAAATATTAAATTCTCTTTAAACTTCCTTCCAACGTAAACGACGGCTCTTATTCCTTCGACAGTAATGATCTTCAGGAGCATTTTCATGGCGCTTAAATTGGAAAAAATACATAGGCAACCGCAAACGGCAGAAATCGCTAATCAGATTGCCGATCTTCTACAAGAGATCAAGTTTGGTTCGATTGAAATCATCATTCACGAAAACAAGGTTGTTCAAATCGAGCGTAAGGAAAAGTTACGCTTTGACAGTAAAAAGTGATTACCCATATCTACCGTAAAAAAACGGCGATTGAAAATACTATACGAGAGATAGAGGCCTGACCGGACCGCCGGATGGTACAGACTCCTTTTGAGGATTATAACTATGAAACATTTTAAACGTACCGCCTTGGCAAGCGTGATTAATCTTGCTTTATTCGGTATTCCTGATGCCCATGCCGATACTGCGGCCCTGGAGCGGCGCATTCGCGAACTGGAAAGCCGTCTGGAGAAACTGGATCAAGCCGGAGCGCTAGCCAATAAACCTGTTACTGCGGCTCCCGCTCCGGAAGTGGAAAAACTGAGTCGAAAAGTGAATACCCTGGAACGGAAATTGGAGCTGCAGGATGAAGTGACTGCCGGCAACTTCAAAAAGTTACCGGTATTCGACGCAGGCGCGGAGGGATTCAAAATTACTTCTTCGGACAAAAAACATCAGGTGCGGATACGCGGTGCGGTGCAGACCGACGCGCGTTTCTTTATAGCAGATGACGGTTATAAGGGGACTGATAAATTCGAAGTCAAGCAGGCGCGTATATGGATAGAAGGTTACTTTTTTAAAGACCTCTATTATAAAATCATGCCCGACTTTGCAGCGAGCGGCAACATCCTACCGGATGCTTACCTTGATTATGCCTATCATCCCGCGGCCAGCTTGTTGGTCGGTAAGTTCAAGCCCTCGATCAGTCTTGAGCGGTTACAGGGCGACGCGGACGGCACCTTCCTTGAGCGCGCATTTCCAACTTATTTGGCGAGCAACCGTGACGTAGGCATACAACTGCACGGCGCGTTCTCCAAGCCGGGTTATAAGGCGGAGACCGTAGCAGGCCCAATAGATACCAAGAATACCTTCACTTATCAGATCGGCGTCACAAACGGCTCCGGGGACGATGGCAGCCCTAACAATAATTCGCCCGATACCGATGACAACAAAGAAGTGGTCGGCCGTTTATTTGCCCATCCGTTTCATCACAGCGGTTATTCCTGGCTGGAAGGCTTTGGACTCGGTGTGGCGGGTTCTGTCGGCAACCCGAATAAGCAGGCTCTTAAAGCCCAGGCTACGCCGTTGGGCAGAACCACCTATCTTGATTATACGAAGAATAATGCCAGCTTCGGCACCGCGACCACGACCTCTGATGGCGCTACCTACCGTATTTATCCGCAGGCGTACTGGTTTTCAGGCCCGTTCGGCGCGATCGGCGAGTATGTTGTTTCGTCCCAGCACTTGGTTAACGGAAGGACGGATGT
>JBAQYH010000428.1:0-1843 GCA_049299935.1 Methylobacter sp.
TTCGTTCTTTCTCCGGATGATAAAATCAATTTTGGAGTAACAGCAATAGAGATGAAGAAAGGGAAAACGAGCACTGAGGAATTCGAAGAAGCGGCAACGAAGCGAGACCCGACAAAGTATGTTCTTCGCCTGTATGTTACAGGGATGACACCAAGGTCAACCCGGGCAATCACCAATGTCAAAAAAATCTGTGATGAATACTTAGAGGGCCGATACGAACTCGAGGTGATAGATATCTACCAACAGCCCGCGCTCGCCAGGGGAGAGCAGATTATTGCCACCCCGACGCTTATCAAAAAACTCCCCCTGCCACTCCAGAAGCTCATCGGCGACATGTCGGATATGGAAAAGGTTCTTGTAGGCATTGATCTGAAACCCAGGAATTCATGAGTACGAATCTAATGAGCAAATCATATAGAACACGCCGGCAGCTTTTGGATGAGTTACAGGAACTCACGTTGCGAACGATGGAATGTGAGGAAACTCTGCGTGCTATCCGGGGCGGTGAGGTAGATGCGCTCGTTGTCTCAACAACGGAAGGAGATCGGGTCTTTACAATATCGGGTGCCGATCATTCTTACAGGGTCATGGTCGAAACCATGAACGAAGGGGCTATCACCCTGGCCCCCGACGGCACGATCCTTTACTGTAACCAACGTTTTGCAGATATCGTCAAAGGGCCTCTGGAAAAAGTTACAGGTTCTTCAATCTACCGATACATTTCATCAAAAGACCTTCAATCATTTGAGGCATTGCTTGAGCAGGGTTTAAAGGGGAACAGTAAGATGGAATTGGCCTTACAGACCGGTGGCGAAAATGCTGCACTTGTCTTGCTTTCCATAAGTACCCTTCTGCACACGGATGTGCCCGGTCTGGTGTGTATGGTGGTTACCGACCTGACGGAACAAAAGCACAACGAAGAGCTGCTGGCAGAGGAAAAACTGACAACTCAAATCCTCCATCAAGCTGCGGAAATATTTGTTCTCTGCGACCCCCAAGGCCGTATCGTCCGTGCAAGTCAGTCAACCAATAGCCTCTTCAATGGAAGCCCAATCTTCCAGACATTTGACGAGGTATTTCACCTCCTCTATCCCGACGGGACTCCCTTTGTCCTTCTATCTGCAATGAGTGACAAGGACCTCCACACGGTTGAGGTCACTTTCAAGCATGGGAATAACGAGTCTTCTTACTTTCTATTGAGCGCAAACTCATTTATCAATCATGAAGACGCCATCGGCATTATTGTTGTAATGGTGGACATCACCATCAGAAGAGTGGCCGAGAAAGAACTCCAGAGGAGCCAGAAGCTTTTCCACACAGTCGCGCGGGTGTCTCCGGTGGGACTGTTCCTTACCGACAGTGAAGGGCAGTGCGTCTACGTAAATGAATACTGGTTTGAAATTACCGGCCTATCGCCCGGCGGCGAGACATATGGGGAAGCGTGGACAAAGGCGCTGTATACTGCGGACAAAGAAAGGGTCTTAAACGAATGGCATCGGGCAGTCCAAATGGATCTGCCTTTTGAATCAGAATTCCGCTTCCAGAGGCCGAGCGGTATTGTAAAATGGGTGATAGGGAAGGCAATAGCTGAAAGAGGCGTACGTGGAGAAAGGCTCGGTTATGTGGGGACCATTACCGATATCACCGAGCGCAAGAGGATAGAAGGAGAGCTTCAGGCAGCATACGATGGATTGGAAGAACAGGTTGAAGAACGAACATCTCAACTGGTTGCATCAAATACATTGCTTAAACAGGAAATCGCGAAACGTAAAATAGTTGGAGATGAGTTGAATGAATCTCGGGAACGATTGCGCAATCTCACCAACCATTTACAACAAATCAG
>JBAQYH010000429.1:0-19722 GCA_049299935.1 Methylobacter sp.
ATGTAAATCCTTAACGCATTATATTCGGAAATATCCCATAAGCAGACCTTGCAGGTTTTTAAAACCTGCAAGGTCTAGTGTTAGCCTCACCCCGTTGTTTTCCACTCCGGATCTTGAAACTTAACCACCTCTTCACCGACTATTTCGTTCAACTCCAAAAACGTCTGCTGCATCGCCACCACTTCCAGCTCATGATACACACGCATGGTTTTTTCCATATCGCCAAATCCGCCGGTGTTTTGCGGAATAATGCCGGATAACCCCGGCTGCATCCGGTGCATGGCCAGCATTTCCCGTTCTGTTATGTTTTTTATCGCCTCGAAATCGTCTTTTGTGCCGATGTCGCCTATCGGGATTACTTTGACTGGCTCCCGCGATGACGATTTTCCGATATTCAAATACATCGACCGTCCATTGCCTGGCCCTTTCGATAGCTTGATCTGTTCGCCGATGGTTTTGGCGTCCTCGTCGCCGATGTCGGCATCGGTCGTCACAAGAATGTAGCCCATGTGATTGCCGTTCATCAGCACTTTGCGCCGGAACAGCGTCGACGACTCGCCGAGCAGCACCGACTGGATGCCGCCCATGTATTCAGGTACTCCGTAGATCGACTGCTTAAGATCAGGCTCCAGCAAATGTATCACCTCGCCCTCCTTAAACTCTATCTTACTGCCGTCCTCGGTCAGTTTGATGTAATGATCTTTTTTCCGCGCCCGACGCATCGGTATTGCGGGTAGGCTTTGCAATTTCGTAGTTTTTCTGAAGCGATTTTCCAGCCGCTGAAAATAGCTGTTGCCGGTCACCAAGTGATTCAACGCGGCTATTTCCAAATCATTTGTGCTGAGAAATTTTGACGACACGAACCATTTTAAAATCATGTTTTTCTTAAAATGCAAGATCGGCCCGTGATACGCATTGGCGCCCATCAAACTTACCAGCCCCGGAAGGCTGACCGGCGGACGGTAATACTCGCCGCCCATGTCCATGAAGGTACCGAGATAATCCATGGCGTTGCTCGCTAAAATCGGCTCAGGATCGCCAAAGCTAAACAGGCTGGTTTTACCCGCCGTAGGCTTTGCGGTCAATGTGTTGTAAATCTCAATAGCGCGGTCGAACATAGTTTTTATCCCATAGTTACAGTAGTTTTCTTGCGCACCGCGATAGGCTCATAAGCCAGCGCATGCATAATGCTCCAGGCTACATCGGCGTGGCCGGTGGCGTTGTTGCGTCCGGCAGCGTAGGTAATGCCGCCGCCGCTGCTGGTCGTGGTTTTGGTGATCATCATGAACGCCTGGGTGATCTGCTTATTGCCGGATTCGTACTCAAAGCGGCCATTCTCGATTACGTCGATCGCTTTCATCACCAGCGCCGTTTTGGTCTCGTTGCTGTAGTTGATCGGCGTTGCGCGGCGGAAGAACTGCTCGACCAGCTCGAACAGCCCGTAGCCGATGCCGGTGACATCGATGCCGATGTGCTGTACGTTATGGCTTTCGCAAATCTCTTTAATGCGGTTGGCCTGGTATTGGAAGTTTTGCCCGTGGTAATCCAGCGTTTTCAACACCCTCCATTTGTCGCCGGGTTGCAACGGAATGGCTAAAATCGCCAGGCTGGCATTGTCTCGGGTGCGGCTTGGGTCGTAGCCGATAGCCACCGGGCGATTGCCGTAGGGGCGCGGCGCTTTGTCGTTGTAGTCGGTGTAATCTGCCTGGGCATAGCAGGTCATCATGATGCCGAGGTTGAACACGCTCTTAGCATCGTCGATGAACTTGCACATAAACAAATTGGCAAAGTCGTCTTTGCTGTACTCGTCTTTTAGCTCATCGATGTCGAACAGATCGCAACCTTGCGCCTCGGCATCCACCACCGTGACCATGTGCCGCCAAATCTTGTCCGCCCCCAGCACGCCGTCTTTCAGCGCCTTGTGGCTGACGTCGAACTCGGCCTGTGTTTCCTCGCTGCGGCCTTTGTTGTACTTCTCGCCGCACCACATCGGATAAGCTTGGTGGCTGATCGCCGACGGCGTAGAAAACAGCGTGCGCCGCCATTTCTTGTGCGCCGCCATGCCCGACGCCACCTTCCACATCTTGTCGAAATCCGGTATCCAGAAGCATTCGTCTACATACAAATGGCCGTGATACGACTGCGCGGTGCGGCTGTTGGTCGATAAAAAGCGCAACTCCGCGCCGTTGGACAGCGTAATAACGCCCTGCCCTTTCAGCTCGACGTCAAAATGCTCGGCGGCGAACGCAATGATGTAGGCTTTAAAAACCTCCGCCTGGTCGCGCGATGCCGACAGGAATATCTGGTTCTCGCCGGTCAGGATCGCATCGGCCAGCGCTTCAAATGCAAAATAGTAGGTCGCGCCGATCTGCCGCGACTTCAAGATAAACCGGTTACGCCGAAACAGCGGATTGTTCTTAGCCGCCCACCAGACCAATTGATAAGCAAAAAACAGCTTGTGCATCACCGACATAATCAGCTCTTCGGACACGCTGGAGATGTCGTTCTTTACTTTTTTCTCACGTTTGGGCGGTTTTTTCTCCCCGCCCGATTTTTTCGGCTTGTCAGCATCGCCATAGTCAGCCGAAACAGGCTCAGGTACTACATATCGTCCGGACTTGATCGCCTCGGCCTGGGCCAGCTGTATCTTAAGATTGCCGAAGGTCGAGCAAAGCGCCCCTAACTCCGCTATCTCATTCGGGGTTTTGTTCTCACGATTCGCCAGCACATTAATACGCTGGGCAATGACCAGCTCGGCGCTGGCTTCAGCCTTTTTCTCGTCCCATTTCCCGGCGTTTTTCCAGTTGTAGATCGTTTTCGGGACGATAGACATCTCGGCCGAGATTTCCTCGACCGTCCATCCTTTGACGAAAAACTGTTCGGCCAGCGACTTAGTCTGCGCCGAATAGTGTTTTGCTCCCATTGCGTCCCCGATTTATATAGTCGGGGCTATTTTATGACCCTAACACCCAAAAATGTGCGTTTACAGTTCCGCGCAATTCCTATATTAAAAATATAGGAATTTCAAGGAATTAACTACATTGATTAGCACGTTTTCAACACCTAAAATTGAGCGCAACTGAATACATAAACTCACTTTTTAGGGCGTTATGGCAAAAGAACTTAAAACCGGATGGAAGTGCATCGGACGTAGCGGAAAAACCGTAGACGGTCGCAACATCGATCCCGTCATGCTGACCCAAGCGGCTAAAAACTATGACCCTGTCACGTATACGGCAATGATTTGGCCCGAGCATTACCGCTGGATCAATCTTGGCAGCGTTGAAAAATTGCGCACAGCCGACAATGACGAGGGCGGAATTGATTTATTCGCCATCATCGCCCCAAACGACTATTACCGGCAATTCAACGCTCAGGAACAAAAGCTGTTTAGCAGCATGGAGTTGACGCCTAATTTTAGGGATACCGGAGAATGGTATTTGACCGGAAACGCGGCTACAGACAGTCCCGCATCAGCCGGAACCTCGGAGATACGCTTTACTGCCGGTGCAGATAAAGGCGTGTTGTACTCCGCTTTCACAGAATTAGCCGACCATCAATTCGACGATGAGCAACCGCCATCCTGGTTCACAAAGCTCTTCGGCAATCTACACCCAACTAAAGCATCCGACGAGGACACCATGGACGAAAAGACCAAACAAGCGCTTGATGAAAGATTCACCAAAATCGAGCAAAGCCTTGCCGCACTAAAACCGGCAGACAAACCCTCCGAGGAAAAGCCGAGCGAAGATTTCGCCGCATTAAAAACCCAATTCGACGAACTAACCCAACAGTTCGCGGCCTTGAAAGCCGAAAAAGCCGAAGACAAAAACGCCGATGCACTGCAAAAGCTGACCGAAGAATTTACCGCGCTGCAAGCCGAATTTAAAGCGGCCGTCAGCGAGCAAAAAGGCACCGATGCCGGCGAGCATTTCAGCGCCGGAGACGGCGATTCAATTCAAACCGATTGCTAAACGATCGATTGTTATAACGATCATTATTTAAGGGACAAAAATGAAAGCAAGCACAAGAAAAAAGTTCGAAGCTTACCAAGCGCGAATCGGCGAATTGAACGGCGTCTCCGATGTCAGTAAAAAATTCACCGCCACGCCATCGGTCCAGCAAGCACTGGAAACCAAGATGCAGGAAAGCTCAGAGTTCCTGAGCAAAATTAACATCGTCGGCGTATCCGAGCAAGAGGGCGAAACACTCGGCTTAGGCATTTCAGGCCCCATTGCCAGCACCACCAACACAACAACGACTGATCGCGCAACATCCGACTATTCGTCACTGGATAATGACGGCTACCGTTGCGAGCAAACCAATTTCGACACTCACCTGACCTACCAAAAACTGGACATGTGGGCCAAGTTCCCTAATTTTCAAACCCTTATCCGCGACGCAATCCTTAAGCGCCAAGCGCTTGACCGCATGCTGATCGGTTTTAACGGCACGTCTCGCGCTGCGACCAGCGATAAGGTAACAAACCCCTTATTGCAGGATGTCAATATCGGCTGGCTGCAAAAATATCGAGCCAACGCCGCCGCCAGAGTCATGGATGAAGGGGCGAATGTTGGCGCTATCAGAGTCGGCGACGCCGCAGGTCGCGATTATTTCAACCTCGACGCGCTGGTGTTCGATGCGGTCAATTCATTGCTGGACGCATGGCATCAGGATTCTACAGAGCTGGTCGCTATTTGCGGACGAGCTCTGTTGTCAGACAAATATTTTCCGCTTATTAACGTAGATCAGGCGCCGACTGAAACGCTGGCCACCGACATCATCGTCAGCCAAAAACGGATCGGCGGCCTACCAGCGGCCAGAGTTCCAGGCTTCCCGGCCAATTCGATGTTTATCACGCCATTTAGCAACTTGAGCATTTACTTTCAAGAAGGCACGCGGCGCAGAAACATTGTCGAAAACTCCAAGCGCGACCGCATCGAGAACTACGAATCCAGCAACGACGCCTACGTGGTCGAAGACTACGGCGCAGGCTGCGTAATCGAAAACATTACCGGAACGTGGGTATAAAACATGACTAGCCCAGCTCGTAGACATTGGGAACGCAAGACCCAACTCGCAGCGGCATTAATAACCCACAGCGACGTGTCAGCCGGGGCGGGATTGGCCGCGCCCGGCACAGCACCGGGGGCATTGGCCGACTACCAAGCCGCCATTGCAATCGACCTTGCCAAAATCAAGGCCGAAGCCACGGTGGAAGGCAAAGCCCGCGTTAAACAAACCGTGCTGCCGACCTATTTGGGTTTCGTCAACGATTACGTCGAACAGGAACACAACTACCCGAACGACGTAGCCGTGTTGGTAATGATCTGGCTGTTAGACATCGGCGACATCGAGCAAGGCCTTAACTTGGCGCTGCACATGATCAAACAAGGGCAAAAAATGCCGCCCAAGTTCGACAGGCCGATGACCGAGTTCGTGTGTGACTTCATTTACGACTGGGCAAACAAAGAGCTTAAGGCAGACCACAGCGCAAGCCCGTATCTGGATCTGCTCGCGGCCACCGCCGAGAACGACCGCTGGGACATGCACCCGCTGTTTTTAGGCAAGCTGTTTGCCATGCTGGCCAAGCACAAAAAGCGCAACGGCGATTATGCAGAAGCGCTGGAGCTGTGCCTCAAAGCGGAAGCCATTAACCCGGAAAAGGCGGGCGTTAAGGGCCTGAAAGAAGAATTGCAGAAATTGATAGGGACGACCGCACCGGCGGACGATTCCGAATAGTCTCCTCAAAGCCCTGGCTGGCAACACCAACCGTGACTCACATTGATTTAGTTGACGTTTCGGCAGGTTGTTTGTCCAGGCACTAATTTACACGGTGCGCACAGCGCACCCTACATCTACGGAGTAAGACATGACGAAGGTCTTTTTAATAATTGCCGCAACCCTGTTGATGGTCGGCTGCTCGACGCTAGAACTGGACGATGGCTACCAATTGGGCGACATCACCCACATCGTCGTCCGAGAAGAAGAGAAGATTAAACAGGCAAAACTGGATTATTGCGACCAGGCCAAGGATTCCGCTATCCGAGATGCCGCATTGCGAGTTATCCGCCTGAAATATCCGTTCATCCCAGAAGACGGGATCTGCGGCTAATGGATTTCTATTTCGAGCGTTTTTTCACGGCGATTGATCTATTAATCGAACTGCATCTGCAACGGAATAAGGCGTTTTTAGAAGATAAGGCCATTTATGCCCCCGAAGTATTCGCAGAGTTGCACGCCACTGTCAGTATTGATATTGGACGTCAAACCGGCAAAACGACATATATACAGCAGCATGCGACACTAGAAGATTTGGTTATTGTCCAGAACCAAAACACGGCAAGGCGCTTTAGTAAAGACCTTAACGTGAAAACGGCTATTCAGGTATTGAAACACAAGGACGATGGGTCGCTGGCACGGTTTAACAGAGTGTTTATTGATGAGGCTACCTGGGTGTTTAAGGATGTCGATAAAAAAACGCTTTATAAGGCTTGTGCGTCGGCGAGTATCGAACAAACCTTTATTTGCTTGGGCTAACCGATGAGTTTCACCGGCAACTCCGAATTAAACGCGGCAGCCCCGATCACTAATGACGGGTTCTGGCCAAACGTAACAACGGGCGATTTGCTGGACAACTACCACGTCCCTGCCGAATACGCTGGTGGCGTACTGACAACCGGATTAACCATGGCTCTGATCAACGTCAACCAAAAGCTGGCAGACGTTAAAGCCAAGTTGATATTGGATGGCTATGCAAGCTTATTAGCTTACAACACGGCGCATCCGGAAGCCATCAACGGCAAGCAGGTGCTGGACGAGCTGTATAAACACGCTGTATATGCCCGGGCCAAAGCCGGGTTGTTGATGCAGTTCCCGGCAGTCAAACGGCAGCCGCAGGCTGAGAACCAGGCGACCAACAGCGAACAGATGGAAGACTACTGGCTGGATGAAAGCCAGGGCGCAATCGCCGGGTTTATCCGGCGCTTTTTGCCGCTTGAGCCGGTAATGAGCAAGGCCAACACCCTGGCGGTGTTGATATGAGTATGAGGCAGCTACAAGAGCTGACCTCGCTAATCATCGCGCTGGATTTCGTCCACCCACGAAAGGTATCCAGCGTAGCCGATACGCCGAGGATTATCCCGTCCGGAAAGACGGTAACGATTGACACCGGGCTGAATGCACCGGGTGTCGTGTTGTATCGGCAGAGTTACACCGCAGTGTTCAACATCGACGAGTACCCGTTTAAGAAGCATGCACCTGCGGAATTGTTCGGACATATTTGCGCCTACCTGCTGGAGTACGGCAACGGCACAGATGAAATACCGGAACCGGAAACCGATGTAGACGTGCTGGACAACGACACCGCCAACATTGAAGTGCGGATTAAATTCGAACAGGACGTTTACGCCGTGGAAGACGCCGTCAACGGCACCATCCTTTATCGCGGAAAGCGGTACCGGATTGCCGAACCGGAGATTGATTATGTGTTATCGGGCGATGTAGTGACGTGACGCAGGTTATAAAACTTGATGTGGTCGGCCTGCTGCCCTTTAACCGGCAACTACAACTGCTGCAACTGGGGCCGGATCGCCGCCGCAGGCTGGTAGCACGGGTCACCAAAAAGGTAATCCAGGACAGTAAAAAACGGGTACGTGACCAGGTCGATTTACAGGGCAACCGCTACGCCGACCGCTACAGAAAAAGAACACACGACCGGCGCAAGATGCTTAGCCGCCTGGTCAAAGAATTAAAGGTAATCCAGGCGGACAGCAACAGCGCAACTGCCGGATTTAACAGCCCGGTAGCCGGTCGCATTGCCGCCGCTCAGCAGTACGGGCAAACGACAAGCATATCCGCCCGCAGCTTTGGCGGACGCAGTGCCGACAGTTACAACCAACCGGCCACGCGCAAACAAGCCAGGGCGCTGATTGATGCCGGGTTTAAGTTACGGGTAAACGGCAAAGGGCGGAAAAGCCCATCGATTAAGTACATCACGGACAAGTACACCCAGGGACAGGCGGGATCGACGTTAAAGCGGCTGCGTGAATGGGCAGGCGAAGCGACAAAAACAAGCTGGACAACGGTATTGCCTGCACGGAGTTTTCTCGGCGCTACCGCTGCGGAAATCCAGCAATACATTGAACAAATTTACGACGACATGGAACAGGAGATGAAACGTGGCATTAGGTAAAATAACAGTCAACGACCTCAATTTAAATCAGGGGCCATTCCCGACGGTCGAGAAATATTTTTTATTTATCGGCGAAGGCGCAACCAACCAGGACACGCTGCTGTTTTTAAGCACTGACAGCGATCTGGATGTGGAGCTTGGCGCTGCGGATTCTGAAATCAAGCGGCAGATTAAAGCGGCCAAAGCCAACGCCGGTCAGAACTGGGCCTGCTGCGCGATTCCTGTCGCAGACGGCGCGCTGTGGGCGCCTGCGTTCGATATGGCGATGAATAACAACGTTAAGATCGAAGCCTGCGTAGTCTGTACGCCGGTCGCCGCGCAGGCGGATTTAACCGCGATGCAGACCAAGGCCGTCGAGACCAACGCGACCTATGGCCGCAGACTGTTCTTTATTGCCGCTGCCGCCGCTATCGACCCGACGCAGGGCACCGGGCAAACCTGGTCGGCCTATGTTACCGCGCTGACGGCGCTGACCGCCACGTTGTCTGCTATGCGCGTTTCCATCGTGCCGTACATTTATGACGACGCGGTAGGCATTTACGCAGGCCGGTTGTGCAACTATCAAACCAGCGTGGCCGACACGCCGATGCGGGTTAACACCGGCTCATTGGTCGGGCAGGATCAATCGACGCTACCGGCCGACAAGGACGGCATCATCTACAACAATGCCCACGCCAAAGCCCTGAACGACCAGCGTTTTAGCGTGCCGCAGTTCTACCCGGATTACGAAGGTGTGTACTGGTCTGACGGGCAAACGCTCGATGTCACCACCGGCGATTACACCGTGCTCGAAAACCTGCGCGTGGTCGATAAAGCAGCCCGTGCGGTGCGCCTTGTATTGATTGGACTGGTCGGCGACCGGCGCTTTAACTCCAGTGACATTGGCACGTCCTGGGCAATCAGTAAGCTGATGCGGCCATTGCGTGAAATGAGTAAATCTTATGCCTTTCAAGGCATCCCGTTTCCGGCGGAGCTTAAATCGCCTCAAGACGGTGACATTGCCATCAACTGGGTCACCCGCACCCAGGTTGAAATTTTCATCAAAGCGCGGCCGTTCGAGATCCCCAAGGATCTGACGGCCAATATCGTTTTGGATTTATCAGCACCTGCTTCGTAAGGACTCGTTATGTATAAACATCATTTAGGCGCACTGGATTTCAACATCATGGTAGGGGATGTCATGGTGCATGTTGAAAGCATGAGCGCCAGCATTTCCGATGGCCGAACGGTCGTTTACCAGCGCGGCGTGCCGAATGGTTTTGTTGACGGCGACGTGAAGTGCGACGGCGACATTGAGGTCGACAGTGCAAACTTTAAATTACTGGTCGATGTCGCCCGCGCGTCAGGCAGCTGGCGGGAAATTCCGCCTGCCGACATTCTCGCTCAGGCAAAAAACCAGGACAGCGAGCAAAAAGTAGAGTTGTTCGGCTGCGTGCTGAATATTGCCGACCTATTTAACGTGGACGGCAAAGGCGGCGAAAAAACCAAGCACAAGATCAAATTCGAGGTATCCGGAACCGACTTTGTCCGCATCGACGGCGTGCCGTACCTGAGCAACTACAACATCAGGGACCTGTAATGAATAAGGTCACGATCAACCAGTTAAAGGACGCTCTCTCTCGCAAGGATGCACCCATTTTTAAGGGCGAGTTAAATCTCACCCTGGTCGGCATCCGCTCGAAAGATAGCGATGCCAATACGTTTAACGACCTGCTGTGCGTGCTGTACGAGAAAAACGGTAAGGCGCAACTGGACCAGTTCCCGATCACCACCGATCCGGGGCTGTATTACCGCGAGCACCCGATCAATGTGGCCGGCACGGCTATTTTAAAGCCGGGGCATTACAAGGGCTGCTGGCAGATCGGCGCGCACCAGGGCAAATACCTGGCGCTGGTTCAACGCGGGCTGATGACGGTTTACCGCGACCGCAATAAAGACGCGCATTTGGACAAGGCGAACGAACAGACCGGCTATTTCGGCATCAACCTGCACCGGGCCGGAGCCAACGGGCACACCTTAAGAACCGACAAGGTTTCTGCCGGTTGTCAGGTGTTTGCCAACAGCGAGGATTTCGACACGTTCATGACGCTGGCGCAACGAGCGGCGGCTAAACAGGGCAATAGCTTCAGTTACACGCTACTTGATGAGGCGGATTTATGCGTGGCGATAAAAGAGGAACCGGCCCACGCCTAGTCAGCAGCCTGGGTTATAAAAACCTGCTGCCTGAGGAAAAGGCGAGGATCTGCAACGGTGCGGGGGCGGCGGGCAAATGGATCAGTTCCATTATTCCTAACACGATGTACGGACTGAACTGCGCCGAGGCGTTCAATATCCACGATTATGATTATGAAGTGGGGGTAAGCCGGGCGGATAAGGAGCGCGCCGACCGGAACTTGTTGCTGAACCTGCTGACGCTGATCGAACACCGTGGCGGCTGGCTGATGTTTCCAAGGCGGCGGCGGGCGATGAAGTATTACGAAGCCGTGCAGTTGTTAGGCGACGAGGCGTTTTTTAAGGGCAAATAGGGAGGGTTTATGCCGACCGCTGAATGCAATTTAAAGATACAACGAATTGAGCTTGAACAGGCCCAGCATGCCAAAAAAATCGGCTTTCTGTTTAAGAAGCAGGCCGATACCGATAAAGCGCTAAGCAATATCAGGGACATTAAATACATCCTGATCGGCGGTTTTGGGTTTTATATGCTGGACAAAATCGGCTTTGTTGAAACGGTAATGAAGTTTTTTGGATAAGCGTAGGTTGGGCATGCCTGTCCTGAGCATTGTCGAAGGGCTGTTTATGCCCAACACACATGCGCAAAATGTTGGGCTGTAACAGCATCAGCCCAACCTACATTTTTTAAATTAAGAAAGGGGAAGAGAGCATGGCTAAAACCGCAAATGAAGAAAATACAAACGGTCTGATAGGAAACGACGATCTAATCACCGTCACGATTGGCGAACAGGACTTGCGATTCGATGTCGGAACCGCCGACTTCAATCAATACATCAACGAGCAAACCCCGCTGAACAAGGTAGCTCCGGCCCACAACTTTTTACAACGCACAATCCTGAAAGATGATAAGGAGGCATTGAAAAAAATAGTCATGCGCAACAAAGCGCCCAACGGAGCGATTGTTATGCAAATCGCCGCCGTTATTGCTCAAGAGTTCGGGGTTGACGTTGAGATCACCGTAAAAAAGTCGAATGCCTCGCTGCTAGCATAGGAGAAAACGGCTACAGCCAACTCATAGCATTAACCAAACACTGGCTGCCAGGGCAGCCGATCAACGAACAAACCATGGCCGAAGCGCTGTGGCTGGACAAGCGGCATTGGGAAAGCACCACCGCCGCCATCGCCAACGGTATAGCAAAAGCGTTTAACGGATAATGACAGCACTCAATAATCTGCTATTCAAAGTGTCGCTGCTGGACAATATGTCCGGTCCTGCAAAAGGCATGATGAACACGATGAACACAGTCACCACCAAGATCCAGGGCGGTTTTAACAAAATCGCCTACGGTGGTGCGGGGCTGGCCGGTGCGGCTTATTCGTTGGACAACATTTTGCAACCGGCCAAGGAAATGCAGACTGCGTTAGGTGAAATTAAGTCACTCGGAGTTGGTCAGCAGGTACTGGATGACCTGAGCAAAACGGCGATGGATTTCAGCTCTCAGTACGGCGAATCTGCCACTAAATTCGTTCAATCATCTTACGCTATTCAAAGCGCCATTTCGGGGCTGGCAGGCAATGAGCTTGCCGCGTTTACCAACGCCTCGTCAATACTGGCTAAAGGCACTAAAGCCGATATGGGCGTAATCACGGATTATGTCGGCACCATGTACGGTGTATTTAAGAATTCTGCCGATGCTATGGGTAAATCAAAATGGGTTGAGCAGTTAGCCGGGCAAACCGCGCTGGCGGTTAATATTTTCAAAACTGATGGTAAGGGAATGTCTGAAGCATTCTCTGGTCTGGCCGGGGCCAGCTCTGCACCAATGGCTGAACAGTTAGCCGTCCTGGGGCAATTACAAGCAGTTAAGCATGGCAGCGAAGCCGGAACGCTATATAAAACGTTTCTAGCTGGTGTGGGTAAGTCTCAGAAAGAGTTGGGGCTAAACTTTACTGACGCGAATGGAAAACTGTTACCGATGGTAGATATTTTAACCAAGATAACGGGGAAATTCGGAAGCCTTGAAAAGCAATCAACGCGAGACATGTTAACTAAGGCGCTCGGCGGCACAGAAGCGATGTCATTGGTTGATATTCTGTCAAAAGACATCGGCGGATTGAATAATAATATTGCAGAAATCGGCAAGCAAACCGGGCTGCAAGGCGCTACCGATATGGCTAAAGCGATGACGATGCCGTGGGATAGAGCTAATGAATCGGTAAATAATCTAAGGATTATGCTCGGGAATAAAATGCTGGTGGTAATGACTCCGCTTTATAACAAGATAACGGAGGTCAGCGAGACGTTGCGACGATGGACGGAGTTGTTCCCCAATATCACTCGATATGTCGGTTATGCGGTCTTTGCTGTGACCGGCATTATTGCCGCGCTGTCGGCGCTGTCAATAGTGGTTGGGGTGGGTATGATGGTTTCTGCGGGGTTTGGTCTCGCGTGGTCGGCTGTTGGCCTTATATTAACGCCATTAGCGCCATTGCTGACCGCACTGCGGATGGCTTGGGTGGTAATGAAAATGGAGATGTTGGCAGGAACTGGAGTATTTGCCGCATTAAAAATCGGTTTAGCCGCATTTGCTACTCAGTTATGGACGAATATTTCAGCGATCTGGGCATGGAACGTGGCGCTGTTTAGCAATCCTATAACCTGGATAGTGCTGGGCATTGGCGCACTCATCGGCGTGATCGCCGCGGCGGTTATTTACTGGGATACCTGGACGCAAGCAGTGATCGACTGGTCAAGCGCATGGCTCGAATCGACCGGCGTGTTCGCCTGGGTGGATTCGGTCATTGCCTTGTTCGAGCGAATTCCGCAGTGGTGGAACAATTTCAAGGGCTGGATCGGATCTGTTGATCCGTTTTATTTACTCGGACAAGGTATCGGCCTGCTCATTGTTGGGTTTGAATCCATTCCGCAATGGTGGGCGAATTTCGCTGGTTGGATCGGTACGCTAAACCCGTTTGCGCTGGTTAGTGCCGGTATTGGCTTGATCGTTGCCGGATTTGAAGCTATCCCACAGTGGTGGGCAAGTTTTTCCGGCTGGATCGGCACACTAAACCCATTCGCACTGGTCGGTACCGGCATCGATTTAATCGTTGTAGGGTTTGAGTCTATTAAAATCTGGTGGTCTGAATTCAAAAACTGGTTGTCTGCGCTTAATCCTTTTGCCGGAATCAGTAGCGCCGTTGATAGCTTAATGCGTGGAATACAGTCGGTTACCGGCTCTAAAATGCCTAGTGCGACGGCTACACAACCGCCAGCGCTTGACAATATCTCGGCTCCCCTTGCGCTTGCCGGACCACAAACGGCAGCCCCGTCATTAGCGGTAATGTCGACTCAACCGCAATGGCTACAACATCCAGCGCCCGGTCTTTTAACAGATGGGTTTACGCCCACACAATCGACTACACAACCGCTTGCAGCAATGGATACACAGCCGAAATGGCTGCAACAACCACCTGTCGGCACATTAACCGACGGCTTTGCGCCGCCTAAACCGGTTGCGGCACCTGCGGCTCTAAGCCAAAGCCAAACGTCAAATGTACCCAAGGGCGGCATCATGAGCCAGATCAACAACGCCGATAACAGCAAATCGGTCAGCGTGGGCGGGATCACTGTCAATAATTACGGTCAACCGGTCACCGGTCAACGGCTGGCCGATGAAATAGCGATGGCTGCGGGTTAATCATGGACTACATCGACCTACTCATCACCGATAACGATCTGAGCCTGGGCCCCGGAAACGAACCTGCGCTGCTCGGCGACCGCGACAGCATTATTCAGGATACCAAGCATTTAATCCGCGACTGCGGCTTGCTGTCTGCCTGCATCGGAGAACGCGATAACGCTAAGGTGTCGCTGTTAATGCAAAAGTTGGCATTGAAAATTGAAGATGACCTGCGCTTGGTTCCGGGAACAATAAAGATCACCCGGCAGGACACGGAATTGTTTTTCATCACCGCCGACACGTATAAATTCGGCAAAATCAGTTTGCAGGCGGGCGCATGAGCGAACAAGTCGATTATTACAAGATTTTAAGCGACAACGGTATACCGACAACTCAGGAAGCGCTTGAAACGGCCTGGGCTGATGAGGTGGCGGCACAGGGCAGCGCTATCAGTAATGATAATGCGTATTCGCCGTTCTGGCGGGTGGTAACGGCGCTCATCACCAAGCCGGTGCTGTGGCTGATTGCGTTTATCGCCGAAACGGTGCTGCCTAATTCGTTCGTAAAATCGGCAATCGGCATTTGGCTGGAGCTGCTGGCCTGGGCGGTTAATCTTGAACGTAAACTGGCCAGAAAAGCGCGGGGAAAAATCACGTTTCTGCGCGCCGATATTAATGCGGCCTACACGGTTCCGGCAGGAACGGTTATCCAGACTGCATCGATCAACGGCATTGTTTACGAGCTTATTACCGATGTCGCAACCGCGTTTCAGGCTGGACAGGCTACGGTAGCGGTCGATTGCACCGCGGCAGACGTAGGGGACGCCTACAATTTGGCGGTCGGTTATTACAGTATTTTAAAAGAGCCGATTGCAGGCATTACCAGTGTCACCAATGCCGAGGGCTGGCTAACCCAGCCCGGCACCGACAATGAAACCGATGATGATTTGCGCGACCGGGTACGCAACCAGTTCGGTACGGCCAGCGATTTCCATACCGACAGCGTTTACCGTGCGTTGATCAGTCAGTTCCCCGGCGTGGCGATCGATGCGATCTGGTTTGAGCATAACGCACCGCGCGGCCCCGGCACGGCGAATGCGTTTGTGCTGTTCGATTTTGACGCCCCGGCGAGTCAATACCTGATCGACATCAATAACTACATCACTGACCAGGGCCACCACGGCCACGGCGATGATTTGCAGGTTTACGCGATGCCGGAAACCGCGCATGCGCTGACCGCGAATATTTGGCATGAGCCGTTTTTAACCGATGCGCAAATTGCTGTACTGACCGCCGACGTTGATGATTTTATCCGGGCGGCGTTTAGGGAGAATAAGGCCTACGGCCCTACCCTGACCTATCCGCACAGCCGTTTTAGTTTCAGCAAGCTGGCTCAGGAGCTGCACAAGCAGTTTCCGGATATTCACAGTGTCGAATTCGATCTGGCGGACATTGTGTCGGCGTTGAATGTGCCGACGCTGACGTCCCTAACCATTAATATGGCGGTGACCGAATGACCGGGCAGCAAAATACCTTTGTGATGTGGGGGCGAATTCATTCGCCCAGGGCGACTAAAGTCGCCCCCACAGACCGTCTGGGTGAGGTGTGATTTAAATGGACCCAATAAAACTTCCGTTCTGGCTGGAAGGCGTCGAGCTGTGCAAGCTGCGCGACGCGGCAACCGCCTACTGGGCAAAGATTGAAGCCTGGATTAAATGGCCGTTGACGCAGTTCGATGCGTTGACCTGTTCGGAAGGGATTTTAAACCTGCTGGCCTATCAGCGCGACATCCAGCGCTTTAAAGACGAGCCGCTTGACCTGTACCGGAAACGCGTCGGCTTTGCTTATGTGAATGCCGAAGACGCCGGCAGCAAAATCGGTTTTATCCGCATTTTTGAACGCCTGGGCATCGGCTATCTGGAGATAGACGAGCGCGTCGATCCGGTGGATTGGGATGTGGTGCTGCTGCGCTTAAGCGATTCGCAGCTGGCCGAGAACATGGAGCTGCTGCAAAAAATTATCGAAAAATACGGGCGCACGTGCCGGCGGTACCAGTTGCAGGTGATTACGCCGATTACTGTCACAGTCGATGCTCGGGAAACCGGGCATACATGGTGGTTTGATGCCGCCATACACGCCGAGCCGCCGTGGATGGCTGACGTAACAATCGACAACCAATCGACCGGCAACAGCTGGGATCTGGCAATAGCTAAACTTTAAGGAGAGAACATGGCATTTATAACCACAACAGGTGAAAACCAGATCGCGGCCAAACAGGGCGCATCGCAAATCTTGGACATCACCCATTTTGTGCTGGCCAACATTGCCGGATTAGGCACTGAACCGGTCAACCGCATTGAGGCGATGCCGGATGTAGGCGACATTGTGGCAACGCTGGCAGTCACTGCGGAAGGCTATGTCAATACGAATCAGGTTGTTTACTCGCTGGTGATGGACTCGTCGCTGGGCGACTACGATTTTAACTGGGTCGGGCTTAAAGATGCCGACGGTGTGTTGATCGCTGTAACGTACACTCCGCTGATCCAAAAACGCAAAACAGCAGGGGCTGTACCGGGCAATAACCTGACGCGGAATTTTTTGATTGCCTATTCCGGCATTCAGGCAACGACAGCCATTGATGTGCCGGCGGCGACCTGGCAAATAGATTTCAATGCCCGGCTATGGGGCATTGATGAGCGGGAGCGCCTTAGCAATTACGATATTTACGGGCACGAGGCGTTTTTAGCGACGGGTTGGAAGGTGCAACGGGTAGGCGCAACGACGACATACGATGTGCTGCCGGGCGTTGGCTATGTCGGCGGCGTCCGCATTGCCAGCGCTATTACTCAGCAAGTCACGGTGGCCGGGCCGCCCAAGTCTATTTGGTTGGATGTGTCGTTGCAGGGCGATATTTCCGATGTGTCGGCTGTGGCTGATTTTATTATCGATGCGGCGGCGCATACGGATTACACGGATAACCTCGGGTTTAAGCACTATGTGACTAAAATCGCCGACATTGCTGCCGATGGCAGTGTGACGGATGTCAGGGCCGACTCTCAATATGCAACAAAAATCGGTGTGCAGGGCTCTATCTACAGTGTTGCTAACGCCAGCGGCACAGCCAACGCGATAACCGGCAGTTATACCCCTAAAATTTCTGATTTATCGCACGGCATGACTCTTTGCATTAGGTCGACGTCGGCAAATACATCGACCACGCCAACATTTACACCTAACGGCGTTACTATACCTGCAAAATATATCGTTAAAGGCAATGATTTAGCATTGGCGCCCAATGACATAGCTGGCGCAGGACATTGGATTTCGCTGCAATACGATTCGACGCTTGATAAGTGGGTTTTGCAAAATCCGGCAAATGGAGTCACCGCAGGAAAACAAACCCGCACTGCATACACCAGCGGTAGCGGCACCTACACCAAACCTGCGGGCTGTACAGCGCTCAGAGTTAGACTTATTGGCGCTGGCGGTGGAGCACAGGCAGCGGCTAACAGCACATGGCCCATCACAGTTAATTCGACGCAAGGCGGGCATACCACTTTTGGCTCAGCATTATTGCAAGCGCAAGGCGGACCAAGCGGTTTATCGTCCGGGTCCGGGACATCTTATGGCGGCTCTATAAATATACCGGCTACCCCGCCGGGAACAGTACCGAACGGCGGGCAATTAGCGCAATGGACAGCTGGCGCCTCTGGAGGTAATACGCTCTTAGGGTATGGTGGCAATGGAGGGGGGGCGTCAGCAGTTGGGTATGGCGGTGGCGGTGGCGGTGGCTATGCTCAAAGCACTGCATTATATCCAGGCGCGGCAGGTTGGGGAGGAGGCTATTGCGAGGCATTTATATTGAATCCTGCCGCTACATATTCCTATGCAGTAGGGGCTCCGGGCTCCGGGTCAATCGGCGGCGCCATTGGCCCTTCAAATGCATCTGGTGGCATCATCATCATTGATGAGTTTTATTGAGGGTTTGGCATGATAAGAACAGCGGTAATTAACAAAGCGTCGAGGATAGTTCAAAACATTATTGAGTTTGAATCAGAAATTCCAACAAATCATTTGGATGGCGTGATTTGGATTGCTAGCGATAGCGCTCAAATCGGTGCAACGTATTTGGATGGCGTGTTTACCAACCCTGAATCAACAATACCATCGACGTCTCAACTGGCTGATGGTTTGGGATTTGTTCAAGCTCTTAAAGTAACGCTGGGAGGCATAGTACAAGCCAATGCTTTGGCAGTTTCTTACCCGTTATTTTTTGCGGCGGTACAGTCAGGCGACTGGGTTGGTGTACAAGAATTGATTGTCGACGCAAAAACAAAATCTTTAATTTCAACGGACCAGTTCGCAGCAATTAAAGCGGCGGCTTTAGAATGCAACATACCGATATTTATTGAGCAATAAATGAACTATCAAGTTTTTGATTGTAAGCTTGACGGATCGCGAGATGCTGTTATTCCTGCTGAGCTTAAACAAACCGGGATCGACCGATGATTAAAGCTGGAATCGCTTGGTAATGACCTGGAAACCGCTAACTATTAACCCGCCTGCTGGTAATGCTGCCGATATTGCCGGGCAATCCGGCGGCAGCATCCAAAAGCGGCTGGTTCATCCGTGGTTGCACGGTATCGGCGAGGGCTCCGGTCATTTTCGCTATTTGAGTTTCCCCAATGCGGTTAATGCCCTGGCGCAAACGCTGAGCACTGAGCAGGCGGCGCTGGGCATTGCGGTTGCCGCATCGAACCTGACTGATTTTGCCGCAGACATTGCGGCTTTAAATGCGGTGTTTCCATTGCGCGAGTTTGCACAGTTGGGCCGCAGAGCGGCTGCGTTGATCCCGCTGGAGTCGGATAAATTCAACCTGCCGACGGCGCCGGGTCCTATCGCTACGCAATCGATGAGCGCGGCAGGACTTGGCGCTGTCGCTGCGCTACGCCAATCGGCGATGCTGCAACAGGCGCAGGCCGAGGCCGACGCGCACGATCAATCCAGTGTTATTACTAATCTGGATAATTACCAGAACCAAAAGACCGCCGCCGCTGCCGCTGTTGCCGCTGCGCTGGATGCCGCGAAAGCGCTGTTGTCAGGCGGTGCGGGTTGGCGCTTTTATGCCGAGGGCGATATTGCCGGTTCTATCGTCCAGGGCGCTCCGGATCATAAATTTACGCTGACGGCGATTATGCTGTTTACCGGTTCGGCGGCGGATTTGGCGTTGTTGAAGGAGGTTGTCGCGTGAGTCTATATCTAAATGGCGAGAAGGTTCCAGGGCATGCACAAAAGTTCTCGCTCGATTTGAAGTTTCCCAGTGAGGACACCAGCGGCAACGGCAGCTCTACGGCTAAGGCCGATAAGGGCGATAAGGGCAAAACGTTTAAAGTGAAGTTGTCGATTAAGTATGTCGATGATGGCGATTTGAGCCTGCTGGTCAATATGGCCGAGGCTAAGGACGGCAACGGCGAGCGGGTTATTTACAATATCGTCAATAAAACGGCCAATGCCGCGAATATGCGTCAGGGCTTTTTTGATGAGTCGTTTTCAATCGCGGAGGATGATGCGACAGAGCGCTGGAATGTCAGTTTTTCGATGTCCGAGCATCAGTCTGTTCCTGAAAAGAAGGAAGCGCGGAAAGCGGAAAAAAAGGTGACTGAGCAGGCACCAAAGG
>JBAQYH010000430.1:0-1990 GCA_049299935.1 Methylobacter sp.
TTTTGCCTTTTAGCCCCAAGCCGTAGTTTAACGCCTGGCGCTCCGAGTCGCTGACCGAGAAAACCGAGCCGGGAACGGTAAACCGTTGCCCATTGGCTGTTCTGTAGTTTTGGTTGGCCGATAGCCCTGCGGTGGTGGCTCCGCCCCATACCGTGTTGCCCGACGCATCCCTTAATAAACTGTTCGGGTCGTCAACTTTCCCGACGCGGTCTTCATAGGCAATGGTAAAGCGTCCTTGCAGATCTTCGGTAAAGTCATAACCGAATTTGGCTTTGAATAAATCCGTCGTTTGTTGGGCAACGCCGATGTCGCCGTAGGCAATAGCCGGAGCCTCCGTCGTTGTTTGGTAACCTTCTCCCCCGGTAACGGCTGTTCCGCCTGTTGCCCTACTTAAAGCGGCGGCATTGATGGTCTGAGGCTGCCCCTCGTTTTCCAAACGGTTATAGGAGGCCCAAACACTGAACTTATCGATCCGGTCACCGGCGGAAATAAAGGTTTTGTAGCCCATCAAGGTTTCATTCCGCCCCGACCGGTGCACATCCTGGAACATGCCGGTCGCATCCATTTGCGCTTCGAATTTTTCCGGCATTTTAGTATTCAGGTTTATCACGCCGCCCATCGAGTTGCCGCCGTATTGCGACGAGAAAGGCCCGTAAAGCACTTCCGCCGAATCGATTTCGCTGGGAGATACCATCGACCACCGGGGCGCGCCGTTGAAAGTGGTGCGCAACGGGTTATGCAGCGGCATGCCGTCGGCATAAACCATGCTGTGCGCGGTTTGAAACGAGTTTGAACTGCGTATGCCCAAGGTGCCGTTCGGGTCGCCCATAAACCGTTTGCGGATCAGTACGCCTGGGGCATATCTCATCGTATCCTCAACCGTTGTCGCATTCACTTTTGTTTTAACGTCTGCCGCGTCAATCGTATAGGTAGGAGTCGCTTTGGCGGTATTGGGAAACTTTCTATCGGTCGCAGTCCCGTAAGTGATCATCTCCTCGCCCTGATATTTTTCGGATTTTGCCTGGGCTTGTTTGGCTGTGACTTGCTGTTTATCTGCCTTTTTAGTCTTCGCGGGCTCGGCCGCAACTCCGCAGCCTAAATACGTTATTCCTAGCAGTAATAGATATTTTCTCATCGTTTTAATTTTTATTGTTGTGGGCGGTCTGACAACAAAAGCACATTGCATGCCAAGCAACCAATATCCCGGCAGCACTGCCTGCCAACGCTACCTGGCTTGATTTCTTAATCCGCCGTAATCCATTACTTACAGATGAGCAATCAATCACTTATCTTTTTATTGCAAACCGCTTTTTGCTTACTTGAAAATTTTTTAAATTAAAGCGCTTGCCTTGTCCTGGCTTACAGGCTCTTATCGAGAGGGTATTTTTTAATAAAAAATGCGGCATATAACGCACTTTAGTATGTTAAATAACACAGTTTAATTAGATTTCTGTCGGGAAGGCTAACTGGCTTGGCGACCGGTAAAGGCAAGCCGCAACACAGATGTGGTTGTAAGGCTATGAAAGTGTTTGATATTGTGTATTCGAACCTGAAAACGGCGTACCCGCAGGGCACAAATGAACGGGCTGGAAACTTCGCGCGGCTTTAGTCAAGTAATCCGGATAAGAGCGAGCTAAACCGGAAACAATGCCGGGGACGCATTATTTAGGTTTAACGTACTCCATCCGGGTTATGTTTTCTAGTAACTGATGTTACGCAGTTAAGCGAATGAATGATTTATTAGCGAATGAATGATTTATTAAGGTATCGCTCGCGCGATGGTTATTTGAATCGAGGTCTCGCCCTCGAAGGCGAGTTACTTTCTTTTGCTCCGCCAAAAGAAAGTAACCAAAGAAAAGGCGGCCCGGTTGCCGCTTGCTTCCTGCGCTCCTCGCTTTTATCGAGGGTCAGCAGAAGGGGCTCCTGCCCCTCTGCTGACGCGCGGCATCCCTGCCGCGCCCCTAACGGGCTGATCTCGATAAAAGCTCCG
>JBAQYH010000431.1:0-2354 GCA_049299935.1 Methylobacter sp.
ATTCATTACTACTTGCACAGCCAGTGATTCAGAGGATGACCATTTCAAAGATGTTTCCTGCGAAACCAAGCCAATCGCCCGCTAACCCAGCATTCGAGAGGGACAGCCCAGAAGCGGGCTGCCCCTCAATTTTACGTTAGGCATTCTGGAATGAATGTGTTGGCTTTGGCTTGCTTTCATCAGCCTCAGTGGTTACGGTAAGGTTTCGTTTGTGAGCGGTTCTGGTGTTGTCAGCCATGCGTTTGCGTCATGCACGAGGCAGCGCTGCTGTTTTGGTTTGGCTTAGGTGTGCCGCGCACGACGCAAGCCGCGAGTCCTGTGTTTATTTAGCGTCCAGTGCGTTGTTTAGGCTTTTTGTCCAAGGTGGTTTGGCTTTCATCAGCCTCGGTGGTTACGGTAAGGTTGTGTCGTGAACAGTTCGTATATTGTCAGCCATGCGTTGTTTAAGCTTTTTGTCTAAGGTAGTTTGGCTTTCATCGTGCTTCTTGGCCTAACATGGCGCTCAACCGGAGCGCGGTTATAATGCGGTTTTGTTTTTCAGCTTCCCGTGCCGCGCCCGGTTAGCTTTACGTTAGGGCACGTCCATGTTGAATCCGTTTCAATTTTTCAGAACCTTTTTTTCCTTACTTGCATCAGCTGGATGGGTGCTGCTAATTCTGCTTGTAGTATTCTTCGCTCTTGCGATTACACTATATTTTTCTGAAATCGGATCAGTTGACACTGGTGCTCCCAAAGGTTGGTGGGAAAGCGCCTACCTCAGTGCGATTACCGCCCTAACGGTGGGGTATGGCGATGTAGCTCGAGATATAGTCAAATCTGGTGTATGGTCAATTTGAATTGGTGGCAACATTCTGCTGTTTATATTCAATATCGTTCGCTTCATCTAAAACCGCTATCCCATCCTGGAACTTTACCCCTTTCACCACGTCAGGCAGGCGATCAACCCCCCGTAACTTAAGCCAGCTTCTTTCAGCCGCCAGCGCCAACTGAAAGACCAATCCCAACAGTGTGTTACGAGAAACGCAGTTTTTAGTCCGGGTGGTTCGATGCCGGATTGTAGCAAAGGTCGACTCTATCGGGTTGGTCGTCCGAATATGCGCCCAGTGTTCAGCCGGAAAGTCGTAGAAACTGAGCAATACCTCCCGATCCTTGATCAAAACGCCGGTCGCCTTAGGATACTTTGCGCCAAAATCCCGTACAAATCGATCAAATGCCTTCTCTGCCTGAACTTTGGTTTCAGCCATCCAGATTTCATGCAACCCCGCTTTGGCTTTGCCGTGGAGGGTTTTCGGCAATTCATTAAGCACATTGGCGGTCTTGTGTACCCAGCAGCGTTGGCAACGGGTTTGCGGCCATGCTTCATCCAAGGCCGCCCAAAAGCCCAAGGCACCGTCGCCTACGGCCAGTTTCGGCGCTGTCTTTAGCCCCCTGTCGGTTAAATCTTGTAGGAGTGCGAGCCAAGACGCCTTGGATTCACGATAACCGTCAGACAGGGCTAATAAGCGTTTCTCGCCTCGCTCATTAACGCCAATAATGACCAATAAACACAGGCGGTCATCCTCGCCTCTCAAGGTCGAGTAGATGCCATCCGCCCAGAGGTAGACAATCTTTTCATCGGTCAAATCGCGGCGGTTCCAGGCCAGATAATCTTCACTCCACTGCGCCTTGAGCCGACTCACCACCGCTGGCGACAGACCTTTCGCTTCATCTCCCAGCAGAACCGACAAGGCGTCCTGCATGTTGCCTGTGGAAATGCCACGTAAATACAGCCAGGGCAAGGCCGCTTCGACCCGCTTAGCTTTGCGCACATAAGGCGGAACAATGGCCGAGTTAAATTTGATCCCAGCGCCGGAACGATCCCGCACCTTAGGCACTTTAACCGTTATCGAACCCAGTCCAGTCAATACTTCTCGTTCCGGTAGATAACCGTTGCGGACTACCGTTTTTCGTCCGTGCAGGTCTGTTACGTTCTCATAGTGGCTCAGAAACAATTGCAATTCCGTTTCAACCGCTTTTTCTATGAGTCCTCGCGCTCCCTGTCTCAATAGTTCTGTCAGGCTATCGTTAATTGTCCCTGGAATATCCAGTCCTTTTACGTTATCTTTGTTCATGGCGTACCTTTTTTGCTGATTATTCGATCTCGTTAATCTAATTTCAGCAGAGGTCGCCACCTCTATTCAAGTTTGCCATACACCAGATTTATTTATACCTCTTTTCAGTGGAGGGCAGTACGGCTACGATAAGGACGGTACACATAGGGTGCGCGTTGTTCGGGCTTTTAATACTCCAGATATTACTTGCACTGCACCTCAAGTGTTGCAAAATAATGTCTGCGTGACTCCAAAACCGACATG
>JBAQYH010000432.1:0-4895 GCA_049299935.1 Methylobacter sp.
AACGATCAAAGCCAGATAACCGGCCCAATGCTGAGTCAAATCAAATGGCTGTACTTGGCTAATAGCGCCCGCTTCATCGGCTGCCATTGATAAGGAAGGAAAAAGCAGAACAAGCAGGATCGGAAGATATTTTGAGCAGAACGGCATTCTTTGTACCTTATGTGTCAGGCAAAATTTGAACAAAAGCGGTTGGTTTTTACGCATAGTGAAATCGTGTTCAATCAATGCGTTTAAATTTTAATGAGCGATAACGAATTACTTAATGCAAACAAAATGGATAAAAATGCTTCAAAAGGCAGGATTCGCATAAGGTTTTTCGAACAAGAAGTCTAAAAGTCAGTGTCTTAATATACACCTAAATCGATGGGATCGACACCGCCGCCCATACGTAGCGGTTAAAACTAGACTGAAAGCTTTCGTTAATCAACGCATGATTTGTATACAGAGTGTATACAAATCGTTAACAAACCACGAAGAATACCGTTTTTTTACGCGGTTCCCGTCTGTTTCTTCGTGGTTTTATGTTCCGACAGGCTACTGCTTCTCCGTCACGAACGCTATTTTAGCGATCCCGGAATGTTGCACGGCCGCCATGACTTCGGCGACTTTGGCATAAACGACGCCTTGATCGGCATACAAGTGCAAACCGATTTCAGGATTTTTTAAAAGCTCGGCCTTCAATGCGGTCTCCAATGCGGCAAGGTCGGCGATGGGGAGCTTATTCAGCGTTATAGCGCCCTGCGGATCAATACCGAGCTGCAACGGCTGCTCTTTGGTATCCGCCGTGGTCTCGGCGGTTTTCGGCAAGGTCACATGCACCGATTGGGTGAGTAACGGCGCGGTCACTAATAAGATAATCACCAGCACCAGCATGACATCGACGAGGGGCGTGACGTTAATGTCGCTCATCGCTCCTTCGTCTTCCGATTGCGGTTTAAAAGCCATATCTATTCCTTACCGTTAGCGCTCTCGCTTGAGGCGATATGCATAAAGCTGACGACAAAATTTTCCAAACCGGCGCGTTGCTGTTTGACGCGGCGCAAGAAAAAGTTATAGGCCAATACCGCCGGTACGGCGACCGCAATACCGATTGCCGTAGCGACCAGCGCGTCGCCGATGGGGCCCGCGACCACATCCAGGCTGGTCGAACCGCTGTTAGTGATCTCATGCATCGCGTGCATGATGCCTAAAACCGTACCGAACAAGCCGACGAACGGCGCAGTGCTGCCGATACTGGCGAGCATGGTCAGGCCGCTTTCCATTGAGTGCTGTTCTTGCTGCATTTGAACCAGCAATGAGTGTTCCAACAACTCCTCTGGAATGCCGCGATATTTAAGACTATTGCCGGCAGACTGCCGGCTTTCGTCCATCCATGCAAAGCCTTGCCGTGCAATGCGCGCCTGCGGACCTCTGGCTATTTCCGCGGGCAAGGTTTTTGCCTGCTTCAGGCTGGCTGCATCCCAAAACGCCTTGTTAAAAGACCGGTTATAAAAACTGTTCCTGGTGAACTGCCAGATTTTGAAAAAAATTACCGTCCATGTCGCCACCGAAAAGGCCAGTAAAGTGTACAAAGTGCCGTCAATAATGACGGCGGGTGAAATATGATGGGGCATTCCCCTCTCCTTATTTTAATGATTAAAAATGAAACTCGTGGATAATCGCCTTTGCCCCCTTTCCTGATGGGGGCCAGGAGTGAGGAGAATAAACCCTCCCTCATCTCAACCTTCCCCCTCAATGGAGAAGGGATACCTAAGCCTGATAGGGTCAAATAACTCAACCGGCAACGCCTTGCGATTATCTTGTTAATTTAAATTGCAGCGTCTGAACAGCGCGCTGTTGAACGGCGACACCGTTAACTATTTTTTCTTTGAATGTCCATTGCCTAATGGCTTTCAGCGCCGCATCGTCAAAAACTTCGGCGGGTTCCGCCTCAACAACCACCGCATCGTCAACGGTGCCGTCCGTAGTAATGGTAAATTCGATTTTAACCCAACCCTCGATATGACGGTCGGCGGCCCGCGCTGGATACTTGGGCGGAACGCGTTCCAGCGGAATGACACTGGTGCTGATTCTCGGTTCGCTGCTGACCACTGCCGGAGCAGGACGGCTAACCGGTTGCGGCGCTGAAACCGGCGCTGCCGCCGGTGCAATCGACGGTTTTTCCTCGGCAACAGCCTGCGGTTTTGGCAGATCCACCTGCTTGGGAGTAACCGGCGTTTTTTTCACGACCGGTTTTTTGACCGGTTGCTTTTTCGGCGGCTCAGGTTTTGGCGGTTCCGGCTTGGGTGGCGCAGGCGGCGTGACCGGGGCTTGCGGAACCGGCGTAGAAACCAGCGATACCTCCATTATGACCAGCGATGGCGCTTTGGGAGGCTCTTCAGCCGGCTTTAACAACCAAAGACCCGCCCATACATGCAACAGCAGCACTAAAACCAATAATAGGCCACCCATAAAGCGTGGCCGCTCTTCGCCGGTTAAGGCTGCAAATAATGATCGCTTTTTTTGCACTATCGGACTCGCCTCTTCACCCGAAGGTGTTAAATTCCTGTCTGCCAAACCACCTTCGTGGCTGTTAAATAAAAACATAGAGAATATTACTTTTTTAAACATCGAATGATCGTGCGTTTGTTATGTTCGGATTATCGACAAAACGGCTTTAAATGGACTGGGGTTGTTTTTGCAATTTAACCTTTGCAAACTGCCAAACCATGGGCATGAACGACACAAAAACAATGCCCAACACGATCTTCTCGAAATTGTGTTTTACCCATTCATTGGAGCCCAGGAAATACCCCGTTAAGGTGATGCTCGAAACCCATAAGGTCGCGCCGATGATGCAAAAAATGATGTACTTTGAGTATTTCATACTGCCTGCCCCGGCGACGAAGGGGGCAATGGTGCGGATGATCGGGACAAAGCGGGCCATAATAACGGCTTTGCCGCCGTGTTTTTCGTAGAACTCTTCGGTTTGGGTAATGTATTCCCGTTTAAAAAATAAAATCTGTTCCCGTGATTTAACGAGCTTACTAAAATGCTTGCCGACATAATGATTGACATTGTCGCCCAGCAAAGCCGCGCCTATCAGCAACGGAATGATGATTTGAATATCCAGTTTCCCGGTCGATGACGCCAACAGCCCCACCGCAAAAAGCAAAGAATCGCCGGGCAGCAGCGGCATGACGATTAAGCCGGTTTCGACAAAAATTATCGCCGCTAAAATCGCATAGGTGAGCATCTCGTAATGCGCCAGAAAATCTTGCAGCGTCGTCAGCGGGTCTTTAAGCAGGTGCAATAAAAAGTAAATAATTTCCATAATGGTCAGTTTTATAGTGTAGAAAGGAATAAGCATATAGATTGCGCGTCAATAATGGAACACGGATGACGCGGATTAGGCTGATAAACGCTGATTAAAGCGCATATCAGACTTGGAAAAACCGCGTAAATCCGTCCAACCTGCATCGCCTCGGCAACTGCTCCTGCGTTGCTCTACCTCCTGCATCCATGCAGTCGTAGAGTCGCCTGCTTTTGGTATCCGTGTGCTATTTTCCTACTCAATCAATTTTAAGCCGTAATCCTGCTGCTGCATTTTCCAGGAAAGATAGATATTCTGCCCGTCACTGACCAGGAACGGCTGATCGACGGCCTTGGCGGTTTGGGCAATCACCTCCGGCTTCGACCAACTTTTACCGTCATCGGCGGACTTCATCAGCTTGATAACATTGTTAGTGCCGTCGAACTCCTGCCAAATCACATTGACCCTCGAGCCTAAAGCCAATACATGCGGATGGCCTGCGCCTTCCTTGCCGAAATTAACCGGCGTTGAAAAATGCCGCCCGGCATCGGTCGAATACGCATAAAACAGACCTTGCTTAGTCGGGGAACCGCTAAACCATACCGCATGGTAAATGCCGGAATCGGAAATCGACAGGCCGGGGCCGTGATGCGGGCAGGCATCGATTTTCCAGTTCTCCTGGCCTAAGCGCTGGGTATCGCCGGGGGTATTCCAGTCGTTGAATTTAACCAGCGCATGATCGCGTATGCCGCCTTCAAAAACATGCCGCCAAGTGATAACCGGCGTATTATCCGGCGCTATCGCGGTATCCAGCCGGCAGCACTGGCAGGTATGCGTGGCGATTCTTTTATTCGGATAAAAATGTGACCCGCCATCGTCCGACCAGCTGTAATACAGCGAAGAGCCCTCAAATTTTTTGCCGGCTTTTTTCGCTTCTTCAACATCGCGGGCATCCAACCAGGCAATGAAGATTTCGCCGTTTTTGCCGACCGCCATGCTGTCAAAGCGGTGGCCGATGTTATCCCGGTTATCGTTGACGGTAACCGGCGCGGAAAAATGCTGTCCGCCGTCAGTAGACCGGCTAAAGCGGATATGACCGCTGTGGCGGCCTTCCAGCTTCTGCGTCCAGGTTAAGTAAATAGCGCCTTTCGCATCCAGCTTGATTTTCGGGCGATATTCGCCTTTGGCTTCTATTTTTTCGGCGGTGGCATTGACGATCACCGGCGCGGTAAAGCTTACGCCTTTATCCTCCGATGACTGCACATACACATGATCGTTGTTTGCCCAGGTAATCCATAACACGCCCTGGCCGTCGAAAGCGGCGCTTACCGTTTCGGCGCATTGGTTGGAGGGCAATGCGTCGGCATCGGAGCAGGCGCCTTTCGCTTCGTTAGAATGGTGGCCTGCGTGCTGCTGCCTGGCATCGTCCGCCGGTTTGACCGTCGCGTCATTGGCGCAGCCGGAGACCGCCAGCGTGGCAAGCAATAGAAAAGAGCTTAGGGATTTCATGGATTTCACCGAATTTAAGAGTCGTGCCGAATTATAAAGAGAATCAGGAGAAATATCTTTCCACTCTTTATGCAGTAAAGCCGGACTGGTTAAG
>JBAQYH010000433.1:0-2043 GCA_049299935.1 Methylobacter sp.
CAGGTGCTGGAAACGCATTTAGGCTGGGCGGCGAAAGGTTTAGTTATCAAGATAGGTAAAATGCTTGAAGATAAATATGATGTGGAGAAAGCCAAAGTTGCCGCGATCAGGGAATATCTGGATAAGATTTATAACAGCAGTGGACGTAAAGAGGATTTAGATTCGTTTTCAGATCAAGAAATTCTGGAAATGGCGACTAATCTTGTCAGTGGCGTGCCTATGGCGACTCCGGTATTTGACGGTGCAAGTGAAGAAGAAATTCGCACTATGTTGAAATTGGCTGATTTGCCTGAGCATGGGCAGGTCACACTGTATGACGGCTTGACTGGAGAACCGTTTGAGCGTGAAGTCACAGTTGGTTACATGTATATGCTGAAATTGAACCATTTGGTCGACGACAAGATGCATGCACGGTCAACAGGGCCTTATAGCTTGGTAACGCAGCAGCCATTGGGCGGTAAAGCGCAATTCGGAGGGCAGCGTTTCGGAGAAATGGAAGTTTGGGCGCTTGAAGCTTATGGTGCGGCCTATACCCTGCAGGAAATGTTGACAGTTAAATCTGACGACGTGACCGGTAGAACGCGTATGTACAAAAATATTGTCGATGGCGATCATAAAATGGAAGCCGGTATGCCGGAATCATTTAATGTATTAATTAAAGAAATCCGTTCATTGGCTGTCAATATTGAATTGCAACGGGATTAGTGCGAAGGTCGGGTTACTTAAAGTGTTTACTGTTGGTAGCGCAGGGTAACCCGACAAACCGATGCCGCAGCCGTTAGGTTGTGGTATATAAAATGGCGCCTAGCTCAACCTACGGCCTGTTCTGGTATACGCCAGAAAGTATTTAAAGAGGATAAGCTCTTGAAAGATTTAATGAATTTCTTAAAGCGTCAAGGTCGTGCTGATGATTTTGACGGAATTAGCATTGGTTTGGCATCACCGGATATGATCCGTTCCTGGTCGTATGGCGAAGTAAAAAAGCCGGAAACGATTAACTATCGTACTTTTAAGCCTGAGCGCGATGGTTTGTTTTGCGCCAAAATTTTTGGTCCTGTCAGTGATTATGAGTGCCTTTGCGGTAAATACAAAAGATTGAAGCATCGCGGTGTCATTTGTGAAAAATGTGGTGTTGAAGTTACTTTATCCAAAGTTCGCCGCGAGAGAATGGGGCATATTGATTTAGCCAGTCCCGTTGCGCATATTTGGTTTCTAAAATCGCTACCTTCAAGAATAGCCTTGCTATTGGATATGACACTGCGAGAAATCGAGCGCGTGTTATATTTCGAATCATTTGTTGTTTTAGATCCAGGCATGACTCCTTTGGATAAAGGCCAGCTGCTGACAGATGATGACTATCTGGATGCGGTTGAATTGCATGGGGATGATTTCGTAGCAAAAATGGGTGCGGAAGCGATCTATGATTTGCTCAAATCAATTGATTTGAAAGAGCAAGTTGAAATTTTGCGCGAAGAAATTAACTCCACTAATTCAGAAACCAAGATTAAGAAATACTCAAAGCGTCTGAAAGTAATGGATGCGTTATTGAGTTCAAAGAATCGTCCGGAATGGATGATCTTGAAAGTATTGCCGGTATTGCCACCTGAATTGCGCCCACTGGTGCCGTTGGATGGCGGTCGATTTGCAACTTCTGATTTGAATGATCTTTATCGCCGCGTTATCAACAGAAACAACCGTTTAAACCGGTTGTTGGATTTGAATGCGCCTGACATCATTGTCCGTAACGAAAAGCGTATGTTGCAGGAGTCTGTTGATGCGTTGCTGGATAATGGTCGTCGTGGTCGTGCGATAACTGGCACTAACAGAAGACCGCTTAAATCATTAGCGGACATGATTAAAGGTAAGCAAGGGCGCTTTAGACAAAACCTGTTGGGCAAGCGCGTTGATTATTCAGGTCGTTCGGTTATTGTTGTAGGTCCTACGTTAAGGCTGCATCAATGCGGACTTCCGAAAAAAATGGCATTGGAATTGTTCAAGCCCTTTATTTTCAGCAAACTGCAATTACGTGGCCTGGCTACAACC
>JBAQYH010000434.1:0-3208 GCA_049299935.1 Methylobacter sp.
GCGCGATACCGTATTGCGTTTTGAAGCGACCGGCTCGCCGGTGATCAGCGACGGCGAACAAAGTAAACCGAGTTTTGCCACTTATCCGTTGGCCGGCTTGCCGAACATTGCGGCGGACGGTTTGAAGATTCCCTTTTCCGACGGACACAGCCGGCAGCTGCCGCGCCTGACCGCAGGCCCGTTCCGTTACGGCGTCCATGCCGACCGTTATTTGCTCGCCGCCCGGCGCTTTGCCCATGTGCCGGTAAAACAGGCGGTCATTTCCGCATCCGCCTTGAGCCTGTTGTATCCCGAAGGCGGCCTGGAAGATTACGATGAACAAACGTTTCTCGACGACCTGGTCGAGCAGGCGGCAACCGATATTCGCGGTTGTCTTGATGCGGGCGCTCACCGCGTACAAATCGATTTTACCGAGGGCCGTCTGGCGGTAAAGCTGGACCCCAGTAAAAATTTGCTGCACCGCTTTATTGCGCTCAATAACCGGGTGCTTGAACAATTCGACCCGGCGCTGCGTCCCCGCATCGGCGTCCACACCTGCCCCGGCGGCGATTGCGATTCCACCCACAGCGCCGATGTCGATTACGCCGAGCTGTTGCCGGAGCTGTTTAATCTGCAAGCCGGTAATTTTTATGTGCAGCTTGCCAGCGAGAAAAATCCCGAGCGGGCGCTGGCGGTGATCAAACAGCAGCTGCGCCCCGGCCAGCGGGTTTTCGTCGGTGTGATCGACGTATTGACTTCTGACGTGGAGGAGCCTGAAACGGTGCGAGACCGGGTATTGCAGGCGGCGGAATTCATTCCCTTGGAGCAGTTGGGAACCACCGACGACTGCGGTTTTTCGCCGTTTGAAGACGATACTTCCACCGGTCGGGATACGGCTTTTGCCAAAATCCAAGCGCGGGTATTGGGTACGCAAATGGCGGCCAAATTGCTGGCGGGCTGAAGGAAAGGGAAATCAGGCGAAAGACTGCACATTAGACCTTCCAGGTTTTTAAAACCTGGAAGGTCTAACCGGCAACGTTTCGAACGGAGCCTGTCCGAGCGTAATCGAAGGGTACGATCCTACAAGCACTTGAATAACACAAAGTTTTCCCTCCCTGTGCCTGGGTTCCTACAGCTGGTATTTTTTCGTGCCTTTCGTGCTTTTCGTGGACAGCGCATAACATCAGTTACAATTTTCTGTCCAACCGTCTTTGCAAATCGTCGGTATAACGGCGCGCAGCCTTGCGGATAAACCGGCTCTGGGTTTGGAAATTCCGGCAACGCGTGCACATCTTCACATGCAGCCACACGGAAAAACGTTCGCGCAAACTCAATTCCTTATCCAGTCCCTGGGAAACCAGGACGGAAATGTCTCGACAACTACGCATGGTATTGCTCCTGTTTTGTGTTATTGAACCAGCGGATTTCCAGGCATTCGCGCAGCCTGAGCCGCGCCCGGTGCATAGTGACCCAGTAATTGGCATCGCTGAGCCCGGCTTCCCGGCAAACTTCATCGGCATCCAGGCCGACCAGCTCGCGCAGCATGAACACGTTAGCCATTTTCGGCGGCAGGTTGTTTTGACAGACCTCGTAGATAGCCCAGAATTCCTGCTGCTTGAACGCCGCTTCGGGATCGGCCCAGGCTTTGGGGCCGCCGTTCCAGTGGCCGCTGCTCATGAAATAATCGTCTTCTTCCGCTTCGCCATCGTCTCCGTCAGTCCGGTCAAAGGCCGGAGCGACGGCTTCACGGGCGCTGCGCCGCCAGTGATCGGCGATTTTATGTTTAAGAATGCCGATCAGCCACGTGCGCAAGCCCGCCTTACCTTCGAACCCCGCTGCCGATTGCCAGGCCGCCAGCAGCGTTTCCTGTACGGCATCGTCGGCCAACTCGCTGTCGCGCAATTGCAGCAGCGCGTAGCGAAACAGCACCGGACGTTGTTCGGCCAGTATTTGTTCGGTCAATACTGTGTCTGTCACCGGCTTAACAACACGAACCATCGGCCGCCGCCGATTCGCCCTGCGCCCCCGACGTGCAGTCGAACAAGCCGAAGTGGCGGGATTGATCGCCCAACACCTGAAAATGTTCGGCGTAGCGGGTGGCGGCCAGCATGTCGGCGGTGTTGCCGCATACCCGCAGCGGACGGCCGGTTTCGAAATGATGATGGTCGTCCAGGTCGAAAACATGAGGATGTTCCGGGATGCTGCCGAGATAACAGGCTACTTGGCCGTAATCCTCGCACCGGTCTTCCAGCGGCAGCTTGAAGGCGCGGACGGTGACCGAGTGGAACTTGACCATGCCGATTTTGGCGGCAACTTCAGGATCGTCGAGGCTAATGGCGTTCTGTTTGACGACGCGCACGTCGGGACAGTCCAACGCCTGCAAAATCCGCCGGAAGTCTTCCCAATACAAAGCGCCGCCCAGGCATTCGCCCAGCAAAACCGGGTCTTGACGCAGGGCGGCCGGGATGCGGCGGTCGGCGAACACGTCGGAAAAATACAATTCCCCCCCCGGTTTCAGCACCCGGAATATTTCCGCCAGCACTCTGGGTTTTTCCGGCGACAGGTTGATCACGCAATTGGAGACCACCACGTCGATGCTGTTGTCGTCGATACCGATAGCGGCCAGGTTTTCGATATGGCCGTGCAAAAATTCGACATTGGCGTAACCGAAGCGTTCGGCGTGCCAGTCGCGATGACGCACCGCGACTTCCAGTTGTTCCGGCGTCATATCGACGCCGATCACCCGTCCCGTAGGACCGACCAGTTTCGACAACAAATAGCAGTCGCGCCCGGAACCGCAGCCCAAATCCAACACGGTCTTGCCGGTTAAAACCGGAGGCAGCGGCGAGCCGCAGCCGTAAAAGCGTTCCAGCACTTCCGGGTGCAGGCCGGCCAGCAGGGCTTTCAAGTAACCGGGCATCGCGTCGATACTGCAACAGGCGCTGGTTTTCAGGTCATTGCTGGATTGCAATACCTGGCCGTAATAATGGCGGACGGATTCGTTGATTTCGATACTGGTAGCGGTCATATTTTTTGTTCTCTCATGTTTCAAGTTAAAAATGGATACTAACGGCGTAAGTAACGGCTGAACATACTGCCGCACAGGGTAACGTCAGCAGCCGGGATAATGCAATGGAGCGATCACCCCGATGGCGGCAAACGTACTGAATAACTGACGTTACGCACGGTCTAGAACCGTCGTGAAAAAGATAGATCGCAGTCAGGAAAT
>JBAQYH010000435.1:0-2749 GCA_049299935.1 Methylobacter sp.
GGGTAGGGCTGTTCATCCGCAAACAGCGGCGTTGCCAGGATTTCCAGCGCAATCGCCGCCTGGCCTTCATAATGGACCTGTTCGCTGTGCAATCCGAGTGCGGCAGCGAACGCGTCGAACCAGCGGCCGCAGGAAGTGCTGGGCGGCGAGTTGAGATTTTTGGCGATCATCGTTGCCAGCATAGGGAGCGGCTTGCTTGCCAGGAACTTGATGATGTCCAAGTCAGCATAGTCCTGTTGCAGCGTTTGCCAATCGAAATAATGTGAAAGTTGCGCATAAGTATTACGCCAGGGTTCGCGCATGGCCTGGGTTCCGCCGGGCAAGGCGATAGGCTGGAAATGGCCGAGCCGGGTGTAGCCTCTATAATCGCCCAGCAGAAACTCGCCGCCCCATAATGCGCCGTCATCGCCCATGCCTAAGCCGTCGAAGATGGCTGCCAATACCGGCGATGCATTCAAGGCGATACCGTGCTCGGCGAGGCAGGCGGCCAGATGGGCATGATGATGCTGCACCGGCACTAAAACCGTCGCTTCGGTTTCGGCCAGCGTTTGTCCGTATTGGGTCGATAAATAGCTGGGATGATGATCGACGGCGATACGGTCGGGCTTGAAGCCGTAAAGATTCTTGTACAGATCGATAGCATTGCGGTAATCGCGCTGAACGGCGGCGTTTTCCAGATCGCCGATGTGCTGGGAAACAATGGCTTGACCGTTTTTCAGCAAACAGAAACTGTTCTTAAGCTCCGCGCCCATCGCGAGAATATTGTCGGCATGTTCGAAACCGGGCGGCAATGCCAGTGCCTCCGGGCTGTAACCGCGCGCCCGGCGCAGCAAGCGCATTTTTCCGCCCATCAACCGCGCCACCGAATCGTCCAGCCGGTTGACGATGGCGCGGTCATGCAGCAGCAGGTAATCGGCAACACCACTTAGCTTGTCCCGCGCTTCGTCGTTATCGGTGCATTGCGGTTCGTCGCTGATATTGCCGGAGGTCAGCACGATAGGCGCGTCCAAGTCCTGTAATAGCAGCGTGTGCAGCGGTGTGTAGGGCAGCATGAAGCCGAGCTTGTCTTCATCCGGCGCGACGCCTGGTGCAACCGTTTCGCCATGCGCCGTCAGCAATACTATCGGCGCGGCTTTATCGTGCAGGGTTCGCGTTTCCTCCTCGTTCAAGCGGGCGTAACGGGCAATCATGCTTGCGTTCGCCATTAGCGCAAACGGTTTGGCATAACGGCGCTTGCGTTCACGCAACCGGTTGACGGCATCCGCATCGGCCGCATTGCAGGCCAGATGGAAACCGCCCAGGCCTTTGATAGCGATGATGTAGCCTTGCCTGATCAGCTCTGCGGCGTGTGTTAGCGGATCGGCGTCTTCCAGTCGTTGGCCGTGCGAGTCTTCGAGCCAAACCTTGGGCCCGCAGTCCGGGCAGCAATTAGCCTGGGCGTGGAAGCGGCGGTCGGCGGGATCGTTGTATTCCAGCCTGCATTGCGGGCACATCGCAAATTCCGCCATGCTGGTATGGCATCGGTCGTAAGGCACACGCCGGATGATCGACAGCCGCGGCCCGCAGTGCGTGCAGTTGGTGAACGGATAGCGATAACGGCGGTTGCCGGGATCGGCGATGTCGGCAAGGCAATCGGAACAGGTTGCGGCATCGGCGGCGATAGGCGTTTCTATGCCGTTGTGCCGGCTGGCGACGATGCGGAATTCGTCATTGTGCGGCAGTTCATCCAACGTTTGCACGTCCAGGCTGTCCAGCAGGGCTAAAGGCGGCAGTTGCAGCGGGATTTGCCGGATAAACGCCTCAAGGTCTTCGTCGCGGCCGAAAGCATGAATCATCACGCCCAGCCCGTCGTTCCAGACCTCGCCGGTCAGTCGGTGTTCCTTGGCGAGACGCCAGATGGTCGGCCTGAAACCTACGCCCTGGACAATGCCGCGAACCCGAATCGCCTTGCCGGACACTAGTTCATTTCCACAAAAGAATTTACCTGATTTATGCATTTTTTCTCACCACGAAGGCACGAAGGACACGAAGTTTATGTTTTCTTCGTGCTCTTCGTGCCTTCGTGGTGAATAAAAAGAGCCGGACATCGTCTTAACAGATGCGCGGCAACTGCTCTCCGACCGGCCAGTCGACGATGCGCCGCCCGCCGAAAGCCGTGGTCATCTGCACGAAACCGTGCTCGTCGGCAATCACTTCGCCGATAATCGCCGCATCGCGGCCCAGCGGATGTTGCCGCATCACTGCCAGCAGGGGTTCCGCGGCATCGGCGGCGCAAATGCACACCAGCTTGCCTTCGTTGGCGACATACAGCGGGTCTAACCCCAGAATCTCGCAGGCGGCTTTGACTTCGGACTTGATCGGAATCTGCGTCTCGTCGATGACCATGCCGACGCCGGATTGCTGCGCCAGCTCGTTCAACGCGGTCGCCAAGCCGCCTCGGGTCGGGTCGCGCAAACAATGGATGTCGGCCGGTGCTGCGGCGACCATGTCGGCGACCAGCGAATTTAGCGCGGCGGAATCGGAAACAATCGTCGTGTCGAATTGCAGGTTTTCCCGCCCGGCCATGATCGCAACGCCGTGATCGCCGATCGAGCCGCTGAGCAAAATCGCACAGCCCGGTTGCGCGCGGTCGCCGGAGATATTGACGCCCTCCGGCACGATACCGACGCCGGTAGTGGTAATGAACACCCCGTCGCCCTTGCCGCGCTCCACCACCTTGGTATCGCCGGTGACGACAGGCGTACCGGCG
>JBAQYH010000436.1:0-2352 GCA_049299935.1 Methylobacter sp.
ATGGGTTGGGATAACCCATGTACCACATTAGACTTTGTACCTTTTGCTTGCTCATTTTTCCCGTTGACAGGCGGTATCGGTGGTGGAATAAAATGAGGTTTCGATATCGATTTAGGCGTTGCGATCAAACATGCTGCGTGCTGTTTACAAAAGTCTTCTATTTCTCCATGGTAGTCATTTATTTCACGAAGTGCATCGCCAATTGCAAATTGACGCTTGCCGTTCACCACTCCAATTATGGGAAGTAGCACCGCTTTTGCGTTGCTGTGCTCTTCATATATTTCCAAAACCATCCCGTCTGGATGATCCCCGCCAAAAACCGTAACTGTCGTTGTGCCGGCAAGTTCTGCCAAAGTCTTCCCATCTTTGGCAGCAAACACAAAATCTACAGATTCCAGAAACTTGTATTCAGTGAACACATGTTTTGGATCCTCAATGGATACGTACAAACTGGATACTACCTGCGGGTCTTGCGAATTTTTATTAAGCAAACCAAGGGGAAGAGAAAACCCTTTTTTTTCACGCTGGTTCTCTTTTTTAGAAAGTCCGATAGAAGCAATTTCAATCGCTGTACAGCATGGGATTGACTTAGAGTCAACCGTATTCCTGAACCGGGCAACAAATCCCACCCAGAATTTGTCTCTAGGAATATTGCTTGTGATCTGTCTAAAAAGAAGTTGAAAAGGAACAATATGAGACATTATTTTCTCTGTGTTAACTCAATGGTGTACTTCACGTTGTTTAGCGGTGCAAGCAATTGCGCCGTAGCTAGTGCCTGCCTATCGAATAACTGCGCGAATAACGTTTCAAGCTGATAGGTTTTGCCAGCCAATTCTGCTGTGCATTTAGCTATAACAGGGCAAGTATCAGTTTTTAAGCTATACTCACTCGAAGGAATTTTGTTATTAGCGTCATTGAGGGCATGATTAAGTCCAAACGCTTGCTTAACGCCAAATGACTTATTTGTAAACGTAAAGGAGACATCACCTTTCATCTGATTTTCTAACTTCACATTATTGGAAGTTCCAGCCGTTGAGAGAAGTAATGAATTGGATTTGATATGAAATGAAACACTGATTGAGCTTACACCTTCAAATAGAGGTTTACCATCTTGGCAAGTTGCGTTGGACCATAAAATGATGCGATCTTGCTCTACCGTGCTCCGTATGCAGCCATTCAGAATGCTGTCTACTCTGCTTTTATCATATTTTGTAAAAATAAATTTTGGCTTATCCAATAGCTCTGCAAGTGAGGGTTTGAATTTGGGTTTGCTTTGGAATGCATTCAATTTCAAAGCAAGCGATGGCAAGAGATGCTGTATAAATGCGTTATGGCTATTTTGAAGAGTTTCAGGCGCAAATTTGCTTACGGCATCTTGAATACGGGCAAGATGCTTGTCTGATTTCGCCATCCAAAACATTAATAGTGGCCGGTTGTGCATGTCTAGCAAGTAGCTCTTTTGCTTTTTAAAAGAAGATATGGGGAAGTAGTGGCCACTAAATTTGGCCTGTACAAGAGCGACCCCCGCTAAAGGGTGTACATTATTTTTCAAAGATTCCTGCATCCATGAGGAAAATTTTTCTACAAATTTGTTGCGGTCCCCTTCTACAATCTGTGCATCGGTGATAAGCAATACCGCATCAGCCTCTCGCGTAGGCGAATTGGGCGCAAATATTAATTCGATATTTGAGAAGGCTCCGCTGAATGGGTAACAGTTATTTCCACCCCGAACATGCTGCGCCCTGTCATGCAGGTTTGCAGGAGCCTCAACAATGTCGCGCGCTGCATCATCACTATTTTTCACGGCTTGCCTAAGCAGGAAAATACGGTCGCCCTCTTCAGGCCTATTCGTGTTAACGACTAATTTTATTTGTTCAAGCAGTGGATTAGTTGATGCATCCCCCGGCAAATAGCCACACATGCTTTTTGATGCGTCAAATACATAATGCAATCCATTCTGAGCGATAGCTGGTTGACTGGCGTAGCTCAATTGGTAGACAAAAAGCAAACAGCAAAGCATCCGAGACATTTTGAAAATCCTCCTTATGCCAAACGGCCTTTTTTAACTAATATTAATGAGCCATTCCCATTGACTTTGCCAATTGCAGGAATTGCGGCCAGTACCGGGTCCTCCCTGTATGAACCTGATGCGTTTTCAAACCAATTTATAAATTGTCCCACACGCCCCACTGATGGAAACGGAACCACCTTAAACATTGGTTGTCCTTTAATGCGATATGCCAATAATTCCGGGCCTTGCGATGTACGCAACCCGTCGCACGAAAAAAAATGCGCAGGCTCAAGATGCGCAGCCAGTGCGGACTTACTCTTCGCATCGACGAAGGGGTAGCA
>JBAQYH010000437.1:0-2208 GCA_049299935.1 Methylobacter sp.
CCTTTGGGGCCGATTGTCGACGGCGATGCAGTGGTGTTATTCAATTACCGCGGCGACCGCGCTAACGAAATTTCCCGCGCTTTTACCGAAGAAAATTTCACCGCATTCCCACGCGGCCCGTTGCCGAAAGTAACCTATGCCGGCATGATGCAATACGACGGCGACACCAAACTGCCGCCGCGCTTTCTGGTCCAGCCGCCGGCAATCGGCAGAACGATGGGAGAATACCTAGCCAAGAGCGGCGTTTCGCAATACGCGATCAGCGAAACGCAAAAATACGGCCACGTGACTTATTTCTGGAACGGCAACCGCTCCGGCAAATTCGACGAAGCCCTGGAAACCTATGTCGAAATCCTCAGCGACGTCGTGCCTTTCGAGCAACGCCCGTGGATGAAATGCGCGGAAATCACCGACGCGTTGATCGACGCGGTTCGTAGCGGCAAATACCGCTACCTCAGGGTCAACTACGCTAACGGCGACATGGTCGGCCATACCGGCAATTTCGAAGCGGCGGTCACTGCAATGCAAGGCCTGGACCTGCAACTGGCGCGTTTGATTCCTGTTATTTTAGAAGCGAACGGCACGGCCATCATCACCGCCGACCACGGCAACGCCGATGAAATGTACGAACTGGATAAAAAAGGCAACGTGACACGCGACGCCGAAGGACGCACCAAAGCTAAAACTTCGCACACGCTGAACCCTGTGCCATTCGTGCTGATTTCCGGGGAAGACAATCCAGGCTACAAGCTGCGCCAGGATTTAACGGCTGCGGGCCTGTCGAATATCGCGGCCACCGTGCTGAATCTGCTCGGCTACGAAGCTCCGGCTGATTACGATCCTAGCTTGATCGAGTCTGTCTAACATCTCGTCAACTGCTCGCTACGGATTTTGTCCGTAGCGATGCACATCAAATTCTTAGCTGAATAAAGCCAATTACGGCCATAACCAATAAACTACGAATCCTAGGTTCTGTTGACGTTTCAAAAAGAATAAATCAATGGGTTATAGCCATACTGTTAATGAATGATGGCATCCAGATGAAAGGATGTCATTCTTGGCTCGTAAATAACAGCCATTCTTGCCGGAATTACGTTGAAAAAAACCGCGCTTTAAAATATCTAATTGAAAAATATGAATTAAATTTTTAGGCAAAACGTCAACAGAACCTAGATGATCGGCTTGTCAATTACAGAAAGTATACGTTCATAACATCCGAGTTCACTGGCCTATGCGGCTTTTCGCGCAGGTCCAGCGGAATGAGTAGTTAGTTTTTTCAACCAGCGCTCCGAGTTCAAGAAGATAAGCCAGTCCCGCTTCATTCTTCATTGACTCGACCTTTTGAAGGTGATCAGCTAAGTTCATTGCGGCGTCAGCGCCAAGCATCAGCGAACTGCGAATGAGTTGTTCCTGAGTCAACGGAGGGTTGGTAGCTGTCATCCGTAGCGCCTTATAAACGCTACCGAATATCCGGTGAAACCACTGCTTGCGCTCAAGTTCAATCTTGTGATTCAAGTCAAGAACAGCGGGGCGCACGATAGTGTCCACTAGTTCTTGACTTGCGGCAAACACTTCTTTCTTGTCTTTGCAATCCTTAATGGCCGCCTTGAGCTCTATCGACAATTTGAGCATTGATGCCCAAAACAACGGAAGATGGTCGTGTAGCTTTTCTCTTGCCTCCAATATCACTTCGGCCGGCGCTCCCTTCGTTGCAGGAAAAAACATCTCAACTGATTGAATTGCGAGTAGTGCAGCAAGTTCTTTCGCCGGAATACTCGAAGGCGGTAGTTCTTTAAGAAGTCGGTTGCCGTGCAAGTTACCAATGACCGGGACGTATCCAGACTCAATCAACGAAGAAAGCTTGTCGTGATCCCCCCCAGTAAGCCGCATCGCAGACCGAGTGACTTTGTAATTGTTCAATTGGCCTGCAGCACCTTGCTCTACTAATTCAACGACAAGAGGATTTCCGCCCTCAAAAATGTCACTTTCAATAACATCCTCGAATAGTTCTTGATTGCGGTAGGCGCAAGCCATACTCCAATCAATGTATTTGTATACGGTTTCTTGCTGCTTCGGACTCAGTGCCTCTAGAGGATGCGTTTCGCCGGAGCCTTCCGGCGTAATATCGATTGAACGATAGCGGTCGCTTGACGTATTAATTCGAAAACGTTTAGCAAAATCAATTGCGAACTCAATATTGTTAGGTAG
>JBAQYH010000438.1:0-3224 GCA_049299935.1 Methylobacter sp.
GTATACAGGTTTTTATTCACCGCACGGATGCAGGAGCAATTGCCGAGACACGAAGTATTTTCTTCGTATCCTTCGTGGCGAATAGCAGCACTGAATATATTTACCGGACATCGCCTTAAAGCAAAAAAAACCACGAAGAACACAGAGGGCACGAAGAAATAAACTTCGTGCCCTCTGTGTTCTTCGTGGTCTATTAACCTGCTTACATTAACCCGAAAATGCTTATAGAACCTAGCCAGTCCAGGTTCTTACGCTACCGGTATCTAAATGCACAAAATCGGATCTTCCGTAATATCCGACGCCGCCGCGCTGCATGGCCAGTGCTGCATTCCTAATCCTTCTGGTATCTAAACCTTCAATGCGTATATCAATCGCCCTGCCCTCCATATGCAGGCTATTTTTGGCGACGCCATCGCTGTGTTTACGCAAGTCGGCATTGGTGGCCGGTGACCGATAACCGGAGACGATATGGAACGGCTTTCTGACTTCGAGAGTATGTTTTAAATCATACAATTGATCCAGCAATGCCGGATCGATTGGATGGACGCTACCGTCATGGTAGTCACGAAACAAATGATTAATTTCTTGGAGTGCATCGGTGATATAACGCCCCTGCTCAAAATAAGTCAGGTTTAACTGGTCGCCGGTGTGGGTGTTATGAAAAGCAAGCACCTTATGCGAAGGCGAGTTACGATCAAGTGCGTTATGGATGTTTGTCTTATATGGAGAATTGTGGGAAGGCTTGTTTGAGAACAGGTGTTTATGCAAGGTATCATGGACGCGCGTCTTATGGCGGTCCGAGTGCGAAGCAAGCACTGTGTGTGAGGATATGTGTTTGACTTTAGCGTTTGCGACTCCGATTCCCCCTACCATCATCAAGGAACCATAAGCCATATTTTTCAAAAATTTGCGTCTTGATGAAATAATGTCACTTTCGTTCATAGTCGATTTTACTCGTATTCATGCATTGTACGTATTAACACTGGTGACGCCATTCTCATCATTTAATCTTAAATTAGTCTTAACTAATTTAAATATTCCATACAAAAATCTTTCTCTGCCATTGAATGTGTGAACTGTTAAGCGTTTTTTAACCCTTAACAGTAAAATAACCAAAATCCACCAATCATCAGGAACAAAATGAACATCTCGGTACTGACGCTGGCTGCGGTATTTGTGTTAATCGCCGTGCGTAAGATAGGCCGTTTTAATATCAGGATATGGCAATCGATGACCGGCGGCGCGCTGGCGGTACTGGCGGCCGGCGAGATTAGCGGACTCGATGCGCTAAAGGCCATAGACCTTAACGTCATGCTGTTTTTGTTCGGCATGTTTGTCGTCGGCCAGGCGCTGGTCGCCAGCGGCTACCTGTACGCCCTCGCCTATCATTTATTCAACCGGACGACCTCGGTCCCGCAACTGGTTTCCGGCATTTTGTTCGGCGCGGCGTTGAGTTCCGCGCTGCTGATGAACGATACGCTCGCCATCATCGGCACGCCGCTGGTATTGCGCCTGGCTCGGGAACACAACATCAACAACAAACTGCTGTTATTAACCCTGGCTTACGCGATTACCATCGGCAGCGTGATGAGTCCTATCGGCAATCCCCAGAATTTCCTGATTGCCAGTCAAGGCGGATTGTCTGCGCCGTTTTTGACTTTTTTCAAGGCGCTCGCAATCCCGACACTGATTAATCTGGCTGTCACTTATCTGGTTTTACGCCTGGTTTATCGGCAGCAATTCATCGACGCGATGCCGCTTACCCACAACCCGGTCAACCTGCTGGATGAAAAGCTGGCCAGACTAGCCCGAATCTCCTTGCTTTTGTTGATCGGCTTGATAACACTTAACATCATTCTGTCCGCCCTGCACAGCCCGGTGCAGCTCGAGTTAAGCCATATCGCCCTCATCGCCGCGCTGCCGCCGATTTTGTTCAGCCCTGCCCGGCTGCGCTTGTTAAAAAGCCTGGACTGGTCGACCTTGCTGTTTTTTGCGGCCATGTTCGTACTAATGTCCAGCGTCTGGCAAACCGGCATCATGCAGCAGCAGGTTAACGAGTTGCAGATAGACCTGAGCACCATTCCGGCTATCATGCTGCTCAGCGCCTCGCTCAGCCAGTTGATTTCCAATGTGCCGCTGGTAGCGCTGTATCTGCCGATGCTGACCAATCCGAGCGTTGAATCGCTGATGGCGCTGGCGGCCGGCAGCACGATTGCCGGCAATCTGCTGATTCTGGGCGCCGCCAGTAATGTGATCATTATTCAGCATGCGGAAAAACATGACGCCAGCCTCGGTTTTTTTGAATTCGCCCGTGTCGGAATTCCGTTGGGCTTTGTCAATCTGTTGATATACTGGGCGTGGTTTCGGTACGGGTACGGCTGATCCGGATTTCTTATTTACCGCGAAAGTCACGAAAAACCGCATAAAACTTCGCGCCCTTCATGGTAAATGATGTTTCTTACCTACAACACTGCACCGCTAATGGACGACACACATGCGCAAAAAAGCCATTAAACCCTCCGCTTATCTGACCGAAGTCAAATCGCTATCGGACCGGATCGTCAAGGCTCAGCAACCGATCCGCATACTCGACGCGATCAAATGGGACGACCAAATCAAGCAGGCTTTTTTTGACGGCAACTGCAAAAAATCGCCGATCGTAACGCCGGATTATTATCAAAATCGCCCGCTAGGCTTTGATCCGAACGAAAAGAAACAAGAGTTTTTCCAGATTGAGCGCGATTTAATGCGCAAGCTCGGCCAGCTGAACCCGCTCAGCGTAATCATGCGCCGCATTTGCAAGGAATACCTGGACGTCGTGCGTATGTTGGAAGCCAGGGGAAAACCGACCTTCTCCAATATTTCCCAGGAATTATACGGTTCAGCCCAGGACGTTTTTCATGTCGGCGACCCGACCATTGCCGATCTGGGCAGTATGATGGAAGCCACCTTGTCGCAACTGCTGAAACTGGAATTTCTGATCGAGGAACCCAAGACTATCAACGCCAAGGATGCCGTGGCCATCCTCAATGAAAAAATAGAGGCCGTATTTCCCGGAGCCGGCTTGCGCGCGATGCTCAGCGACGGTATCGTCGCCGATGCCGCCGCCGGTACCGATTACATCAAATTGCGCGCCGATGCGATGTTCAACATGCGCGACCTGCGCGTGCTTGAGGTTCACGAACTATGGGTGCATCTGGGCACCACTCTGAACGGTCTGGCTC
>JBAQYH010000439.1:0-1810 GCA_049299935.1 Methylobacter sp.
GCTTGGGAACGAGCGACACGAAATAAATCATTATGTTGTATTGGCTTATCTATTCGCCCTTTGGGTGATGACTTGCAGTTTGGTATCTCTTTGAAAATTTTCGTGCTTTTCGTGCTTTTCGTGGATGAAATGATTTTTCTAGGGTGATGGTTGCGGCGCAAATTCCGGATGCGCAACGCTTAGCGGACTGCCGACTTCACCGATGAAAAATACCAGGATTTTGACCGGCTCGTCGCCTATGTTGCGGCCATTGTGAAGCACACCGACGGACTCGGGCAAAACGTCGCCCGGATGAAGGATTTTAACGGCGCCGGTGGCAAGCCTTAATTCCAGCTCGCCTTCCATGATGTAGCCCAGCGCAGGCACCGGGTGTTCGTGCCATCCGGTCTCGCCCTTCGGCGCAATTTCAACAATCGATGCAGTGACTTCGCTTTGCCCTTTGGGATAGACGATGGGTTTGCCATCCCAACTGGTGGTCGTCTTGAGCAGCGGGGTCACTTTGACAGCTGCATTTTCATTCAGGGCGCACCCTGCAAGCGGGCAGCATAGCGCCATGAAGAATAACAACTGCATTTTGACATTCATCAGCAAAACCTTGATTGCTCAATAGCGCCGTACACTTAGCCCGGAGGCCAAGTCATTTGCCGGCCGCCCAGCAGGTGCAGGTGCAGGTGATAAACGTCCTGCCCGCCTTTCCTGTTGCAGTTAAACACGGTTCTGTAACCCGCTTCAGCTATGCCTTCCTGTTTAGCCAGCTTTGCCGCCGTCTGTAATACTTGGCCTGCCAGCAAGGTGTCGTCCAGGTCATTCAAGGTTGCGATATGGCGTTTGGGGATAATCAGGATATGCACCGGAGCCTGGGGATTAATGTCCCTGAACGCCAGGATATTTTCATCTTCAAACACCACATCCGGCTTGATGTCGCCGGCAACCATTTTGCAAAATAAACAATCAGTCATAGTTTTTTACCTTTTTTGAATAGTGCCAATGAGACTGCCCGTACAGGCTAAACGGCTTTTTAACTGCCCAGCGAACATGCTGATTCCGCCTTACAACACCGCCAATGCGCTTTCATAATCCGGCTCATGGGCGAGTTCACCGACCAATTGCGTGTAAACCACTTTGTCATTTTCATCGATAATGACGATGGCGCGGGCAGTCAAACCGCGAAGAAAGGTATCGGTAATGGTGACGCCGTAATCGTTGGCGAAACTGGAGCGAAACGTTGACAGGGGGATCACGTGAGTTAAATCTTCCGATTCGCAAAAGCGGCTTTGGGCAAAAGGCAGGTCGGCGGAAACGGCCAGCACGACGGTATTGTCCAGATGCGAAGCTTTCTGGTTGAATTTGCGCGTTGACGCGGCACAGGTTGGGGTATCCAGGCTGGGCACGATATTCAGCACTTTCCGTTTACCGGCATAGGTTGCCAGGGTGACATCCACTAACTCGCGGCTGGTCAGGGAAAATGCCGGCGCATCGCTGCCTACGGCGGGTAGTTCACCGGATGTGTTGAGGGGTTTGCCTTGGAATGTGATTGTAGCCATGATTGTTTCCTGTAGTGTGGTTTAATGACAAACGGTTGCGTAATGGAAAAGCGCATTTTAAAACAAGTGGGCCCGCCCCCAAACTCCAACTATACACAAGTGTTTACGATACACCGTCATCCCGGCAGGGATTGCCGGGATCCAGGACACAGGGATGTGAATTCTTGGTTTAATTGAGCAATCCCTTGTGATAAGACTTGTTGCCTCTTCGGCATTGCCATCCATGGCTTCTCGGCAATTGCTCCATGCATTGCTCTACCTCCTGC
>JBAQYH010000440.1:0-9456 GCA_049299935.1 Methylobacter sp.
TGGTTCCCAAGCTCCAGCTTGGGAACTAGCACACATCGCATTAATAGTGATGTTCGGGTTGTTAATGTTGGCGTCGGATTTGGCGCATGCCGATAATGCGCTGGAGCAATGGCGCAGCAAGGCAGGCGAGATACGTATGCTGGCGGAAAACGACACGCAACGCGCCTACGCCGAAGCCGGGCGTTTGCAGGCAGATCTTCCCGCCGATGCTACGCCCTCCGATCGGGCGCGACTATTGAACCTGTTGGCGCGCATCGAAGTCTATCAGGCGCAAACCGAAAAAGCGGCACTGCATATCCAGCAGGCAATGGAACTTGCCAAGCAACATAACGACCCGGTCGGCCAAGCCGAAGCCGACCTCAATACCGCCTTAAATGCGGTCAATCAGGCCCGAATCGACGATGCCATTGCCGCCGCGATTCACAGTCTGTCGGTGCTGGACGGCGTGGACCGGCCGGATCTGCTCGGCGAAGCGCTGTTAAGAATGGCGATGATGTACCGCCGCACCGACCAGCACGACGAATCGATCACGATGTCGATGCAAGCGCTGGATATTGCCCGGCAAAGCAACAACCCGCTGGCGCTGGTCTACGCCTATCAAGGTCTGGCAATTGCCTACGAACAGAGCGACCACTTTGCCGAAGCGAACGAATATTATCAGCGGATGCAGGAGCAAGCCCGGATCGCCGGTTCCAGACTGATGGAAGCCTTTGCGTTGATGGGGATTGGCTATATCCATAACAATCGCGGCGATTTGAAAATTGCGGAGCCGTTGATTCGCGATGCGATTGCGGTGTTTCGCGCCATCGACGTCCCTTTCAGCGTCAATTTCAGTCAGTTTGCCCTTGCCGATAACTTGCACAGGCAGCAGCGTTATGCCGAAGCCTTGCCGATATTCGACGAAATAGTCGGGAGTTATCAACGCTATCCCAACAAGATCGGCTTGTGGTGGGTGCTGAACGCCCGCAGCAGCAACCGGATAGCCTTAGGCGATATTACCGGCGCGCGTCAGGATGTCGAGCAGGCTTATAAACTGGCCAAGGAAATAGGCGTGCCTTTATACCTGACCGACAGTGCGAAACGGCTGGCGGAAATCGCCGCCGCCAAAGGCAATCACCGTGAAGCCTACCGGTTTATGCTCGATGCGAGCGACATGGCCGCCAAGGCGGCAAAAGACACCGCCGCCACGCGGATGCTGCAACTGACGCGGCGCTACCAAACCGAAAGCAAGCAACGCGAGATCGATAAACTCAACCGCCGCAACCAGCAACAGGCTTCGGAACTTAAACAACAATCGCTCGAACAGCGCTGGCTATGGACCGTGCTCGGCGGCAGCGTGATCATGCTGGTCGGCACCGGTTTTTTCCTGATGCGCCTAAGGCGTTCCCATCGCAAGCTGGCAACGCTTAATGCCCAGGTATTGCAAGCTAAAAACAAGTTGCAAGCGACGCTGGATACGATTCCAGACCTGTTATTCGAAGTCGGGCTGGACGGACGTTATTACGATTATCATTCGCCGCAGTCCGAGTTATTGGCTGCGCCGGTCGATGTTCTGCTGACTAAAACCGTATCAGATGTTATGCCTGCCGATGCAGCGGCAGTCTGTCTGGCGTCGCTGCACGAAGCTCATCGACACGGACGATCCCTGGGTAAACAGCTCTTATTGCCGTTGCCGCACGGCGATTTTTGGTTCGAACTGTCGGTGGCGCAGAAACCGGGCGAGGCAGGAGAAGAACCACGGTTTATTGTGATGTCCCGCGATATTACCAGGCGAAAGCTTATGGAAGAACAAGCGCTGCTGCGGGAACAGGAATTTCGCGTCCTGGTCGAAAACTCGCCGGACCTGATTTTCCGCTACGACAAAGATTGCCGCCGTATTTACGCCAACCCGGCGGTGACGCGGCTGGTCGGCAAACCGTCTGACGCGCTGCTGAACTCGACGCCGTCGGAAGCCAAAATACTCAGCGACGAGCAAGCGGACAGATTGATGCGGGTGATCCGGCAAGTGCTTTCGACGGGCCTGCCTGCCGAAAGCGAAGTTGCGTGCTTCGGAGCCGACGGACAACTGCATTATTTCCATAACCGCTACGCCCCTGAATTCAATGCGCATAATGAAGCGGTCGGCGTCATTTCCATTGCCCGCGATGTCACCGAACGCAAACACGCCGTGGAAATACTAGCCGCACGCGAACGCGAATTCCGCACCTTGGCCGACAACCTGCCGGGTAACGTCGTTCGCTACGATAACCAAGGCCATAGGATTTATTGCAACGCGAATATGACCAAACTGGTCGGCGCGGTTTTCCCGCAATGGCGGGAACAAAGCATAGAAGACATGCCTCCGCTGGTTGATAGCCATTCAATGGCTCCGTACCAAGCAAAACTCCGGCATGTTTTGGCGACCGGCGAATCCGCCGAGCTTGAAGTCCTGGTTACTCGCGTCTCTGGAGAAAAACAAATCCATAATATCCGCTTCATGGCGGAGCGCGACGAGGACGGCAAGATTGTCGGCGCGCTGGCTATCGGCGACGACATTACCGAACGCAAGCATGCCGCGGAAGCGCTGGCCGCCCGCGAACGCGAATTCCGCACTTTGGCGGAAAGTTTACCTGACAATGTCGTTCGTTATGATCGGGAGGGACGAGTCATTTACGTCAACCCGGTGCTCGAAAAAGCCTTAGGCGCTATTGCTTCAAAAATGCTGGGCACGACAGTCCGCGAACGGTTTCCCAACGGTGAATACGACGATTACGCCCAGTTGTTGGATAGCGTTCTTGCCGGCGGCGAGAGCGGCGAAATCGAAAAGATAGTGATACCCCCGTATAGCGACTTGCACTTGGTTCACAGCATCCGCATGGTTGCCGAGCGCGATGAGAACGGCGAAGTCATTGGAGTGCTGGCTATCGGCCGCGATATTACCGAGCGTAAACAAGCCGAACAGCGCCTGTGGCTGATGGACTTTGCGCTGAACCAAGTCGGCGAAGCGGTATACATTATCGACATGCAGGAGCATCGCTTCCTGAACGTCAACGCCGAAGCGAGTAGGGCTTTGGGTTACAGTCCCGAAGAACTGCTGCGGCTGACGCTTTACGACATCGACCCCGATGCCGACCCGGAAGAGATGGAAAATCTCCAGCGCAAGATAGACGCCACCGATCTATCGGTATTTGAACGCCGCCATAAAACCAAGGATGGACGCATCTTCCCGGTGGAAATCAATGCCCAAGTGTTCGACTACCAAGGCCGGCCGACCAGTATCGCGTTGGCGCGCGACATCAGCGAACGCAAGCGCATACAACATGACATCGCGCTGATGAGCCAAGCGTTAAGCAAAGTCCACGAAGCCGCTTATATCATGGACAACAACGCGCGCTTTCTCTACATCAATGACGAATCCTGCCGGGCGCTGGGCTACAGCCGGGACGAACTGCTGGCGCTGTCGGTGATGGACATCGGACCGGGCTGGTCGCTCGAAATGGTCCGCGAGGTCTGGCAATACCAACGTGACACGGGAACCGTGCAATCTTTCGAAGCCACTCACCGCCGCAAGGACGGCAGCATCTTCCCGGTCGAAATCAATGCCAACCAGTTCGAATACGACGGCAAGACCTACGGCTTGGCGCTGGTGCGCGACATTACCGACCGCAAGCTGGTCGAGGATGAAATTCGCGCCCTGAACGCCGGCCTGGAACAGCGCGTGCTGGAGCGTACCGAAGCGCTGCGTCTTCAAACGCGATATTTGCGCGCCCTTATCGATACGCTGCCGATGATGGCTTGGCTTAAAGATACGGAAAACAGGTTTCTGGTCGTCAATCAGGCCTTGGCAACGGCCAGTTCCCGTAACATGGACGATTTGGTCGGCAAGTCGAGCCTGGCTTTTTGGCCGCCTGAGCTTGCCGAGGCTTACCATGCCGATGATGCGGAGGTGATGGCTACCGGTCTGCGTAAGACCGTGGAAGAATCCTTTATCGATGCGCGCGACGGCACCATCTGGATAGAAACCAGCAAGGCACCGGTTTTTGACGAGGACGGCAGCGTATTGGGAACGGTGGGCATCGCCTACGACATCAGCGACCGCAGAGCCCTGGAGAGGGCGCGGGAATCCGCTTTGGCCGAGGCCGAGCGGCTGGCGAAACTGCGCAGCGAATTTATGGCGCGGATGAGCCACGAACTGCGCACGCCGCTGAACGGCATTATGGGTTACGCCCAGATATTGCTGGGCGAAAACAGGGGGAACGAGCGCCACAGCGCGATGCTGAACGTCATACAGCAAAGCGGCGAATATTTACTGAACCTGATCAACGATATTCTGGATTTTGCCAAGATTGAGGCGGGCAAGCAGGAACTGACCTTGAGCGATATCCGGTTGCCGTGTTTCCTGCGCAATCTCGCCAGCATCATCACTATCAAGACGGAACAGAAGGGGCTGGTTTTTGTTTGCGACATCGCAGCGGATGTGCCGGCAGGGATACGCGCCGACGAGACACGGCTAAGGCAGGTGCTGCTCAATTTACTGTCCAACGCCGTCAAATACACCGAGCGAGGCCAAATTAGCCTGAGGGTGTCGCTGTTGGAGTCTAATACGGTTGACTTAAGCAATACAAAGCCCCCTCCAGAGGGAGAAGGGGCGAAGGTTCCAGCTGCAACAATATTGGAACCGGCCCGTTTACGCTTTGAAGTTCAGGATAACGGTGTCGGTATCGATACCGGACAACTGGAAACCATTTTCCAGGCTTTTGAGCAAGCGGGAGACTGGCAGCGCCGCACCGGCGGCACCGGCCTGGGATTGCCTATCAGCCGCGAGCTTGTCCGGATGATGGCTAGCGATATTCATGTCAGCAGCCGGGTCGGCGAGGGCAGTACCTTTTGGTTCGAGCTTGATGTCCCGGTTGTTAAAGTTTGTGACGACATCACGGTTGCGGAGCGACCTATCACCGGATACCAAGGCTTGCGCCGGCGTGTGCTGGTGGTGGATGACGTCAATGAAAACAGGGCATTGCTGATCGATATACTCAGCCGGTTGGACTTTGAAACCTTCGAGGCGACAAACGGCAGGGAGTGTCTGGATAGCGTTGAAACTCAAATGCCGGATCTTATTTTGCTGGATATGGTCATGCCTGAGATGGATGGACTGGAGACCGCGCGCCGCCTGCGCAGCTTGCCGGGTTTCGAACAAACGCCGATTATCGCCGTTTCAGCCAGCGCCTCCGGTACCGATGTTGCCGAAGCGATGAAAGCCGGGGTCAATGTCTTCCTGTCCAAGCCTATCGATATAAAAAGACTGATGGCGCAGCTTGCCGGCCTGTTAAAACTCGACTGGATTTACGCGCTGTCCGAAACCGGGGAGGCAGCGCAACAGCGGCTCAACGAACCGCTGGTTGTGCCCCCGCCTGAGGAAATGAAGATTTTGCATCGTTTGGCACAGGAAGGCAGTATGCGCGATATTATCGGCCAAGCTGCATATTTAAGTGAACTCGACGACCGCTATCGCCCGTTTGCAGAACAGTTGCACAGTTTGGCCAAAGGCTACCAATCCAGAGCCATTCTGGAGTTGGTGGAACGGCATATAACTATTCATCCACAGATTGGCACGGATGCAGATTGATGAATCCGCCAAATATAAAGAACTTACCTATCTTCATCGAGAGTGAGGCAAAAGGCAAAAGGCTAAGGGCTAAGGGCTAAGGATATGGTTAGTAATAACTTCCTGATATAGATTGGATGAAATTTTTCCGTTCGCCCTGAGCTTGTCGAAGGGTGGGCGGAAAAATTTCGTCCCACCGCGTCAAGCCGATCATGCTTCGACAAGGCTCTCCTGAGTTTATCGAAGGGCTCAGCACGAACGGCTTGACGACCGAAAATAGTGATTCCGGGAAGTTATTTTAACCAAATCCTAATCACTCGCACTCCAAACCGTCAACCCGCTGAAAGCCACGGGGCAACGCCGACCCTCTTTTGGCGCGGTTGCCTGAATAATGCTCAATATCCGCGCCTTTAAGCGTCAACTGCCGTTTACCGGCATTGATTTTCAGCTGGCCGTTTTCAGGCAGCGCCGCAGCTGCAACCACGTAATCTTTTCCAGCGCTCAGATCGGTCGCCGGGATCTGAATCAGCTTATTGCCTTTGCCTTTCGCCAGCGCCGGCAACTCGGCCACAGGAAAAATCAGCAGGCGGCCTTGCAAGGTCACCACCGCCAGCGAATCGGTCTCACTGCGTATCGGCGCGGGCTTTAATACCTTGGCGCCGTCAGGCAGCGTGATCAGCAGTTTACCGGCCTTGTTCTTACTCAACAATTCTTTTAGCTGAACCCTGAAGCCGTAACCGAAATGGCTGGCCAGCACATACCAGTCGTCAGGCTGCCCCGCCAGCAGGTGCAGGAACAACGAACCCGGCGGCGGATTGAGCCGTCCGGTCAGCGGTTCGCCCTGAGTCCTGGCCGACGGCAGATCGTGTGTCGCGGTGCTGTAAGCCCGCCCGGTGGAATCGAGGATATAAACCGGCTGCGTGGTCCGGCATTTGACCGCATCCAGAAAGCCGTCGCCGGAACGGTAATTTAGACTGGCCACATCGATGTCGTGGCCCTTTGCAGCCCTGATCCAGCCTTTCTCCGACAGGATGACGGTTAACGGCTCGTTGGTTATCAATGCCGTTGTTTCCAGCGCCTGCGCCGCATCCCTCGCAACAATCGGCGAACGGCGATCGTCGCCGTATTTCTCGGCATCGCGCTCGATTTCCTTGCGGATCAGGCGATTTAGCAGGCGCGGGGAACCCAGCGTTTTTTCCAGCGCGGCGCGTTCCAGTTCCAGTTCGTCTTGCTCGCCTCGAATCTTCATCTCTTCGAGCTTCGCAAGATGCCGTAACTTCAATTCCAGTATCGCTTCGGCCTGAATATCGGTGATGCCGAAACGCTCCATCAGCACCGGCTTGGGATTATCTTCACTGCGGATAATCGCGATGACTTCGTCGATATTCAGATAGGCAATCAGCAAACCATCCAAGATATGCAAACGTGCCAATACTTTGTCCAGCCGGTATTGCAGGCGCCTGCGCACGGTCTCGGTACGGAACGACAGCCATTCGACCAGGATGTCCCGGAGCCCTTTAACCTTGGGCCGTCCATCCAGGCCGATCATGTTCAGGTTGACGCGATAGCTTTTTTCCAGATCGGTCGTCGCAAACAGATGCGACATCACCTCGTCCACATCGATCCGTTTCGAGCGCGGAATCACCAGCAAGCGGGTCGGATTTTCATGATCCGATTCATCGCGCAAATCCTCGATCATCGGCAGTTTTTTCGCCAGCATCTGCGCGGCGATCTGCTCCATCAGTTTGGCGCCGGAAACCTGGTGCGGCAGCGCTGTAATCACGATATTGCCGTCTTCCTGCTCGTATTTGGCGCGCATTTTGATCGAGCCGCCGCCGCTGATATACATTTTTTGTATCTCATCAGCCGGGGTGATGATTTCCGCATCGGTCGGGTAATCGGGGCCTTTGATATGGGTAAACAGCGTTTCCAGCGTACTGTCCGGGTCATCCAATAACTGGATGCAGGCATAGGCGACTTCACGCAGATTATGCGGCGGTATATCGGTCGCCATGCCGACCGCAATACCCATGGTGCCGTTCAGCAGGATATTCGGCAACCGCGCAGGCAATAGCACCGGCTCTTTCAGCGTGGCGTCGAAATTATCCGCCCAATCAACCGTGCCCTGACCCAACTCGCTTAACAAGGTTTGCGCATAGGCGGTCAGGCGCGATTCGGTATAACGCATCGCGGCAAAAGACTTGGGATCATCGGGAGAACCCCAGTTGCCCTGCCCGTCGACCAGCGGATAGCGGTAGGAAAAATCCTGCGCCATCAATACCATTGCTTCATAGCAGGCGGAATCGCCGTGCGGATGATATTTACCCAGCACATCACCGACGGTTCTGGCCGACTTTTTAAACTTGGCCGTCGCCGTCAAACCCAGCTCGGACATCGCATATACAATGCGCCGCTGCACCGGTTTTAAGCCGTCGGCAATATGCGGCAAGGCCCGGTCCAAAATCACATACATGGAATAATCCAAGTAGGCTTTTTCGGTGAAATCCTTTAGAGGCAGTTGTTCAAAATTTCCCTGCATGATCATAAATTACAATTCAACCTTCTGTTTTTTTCATCTGTTATTTATATGCATCACAGATCAAAATTCGGCACCTTTGCTCCCTCTCCTGCTGGAGAGGGTTGGGGTGAGGAGATTCAAAAAACCGAATTTTGAAGTGCAAACGGTATAGTCATTAAACACTCAATTCCAAAGCCCGACATTGCAGGCCATCGATTCCATGTAGTTTTTTATCATTTGTCAGTAACACAGCCCGTTCAATCATAGCGGTTGCGCATACCATCGCATCAGGGAGCTTTAATAAGCGCTCTTTACGCAGTTTGATAGTTTGTTCCTTGATTGCATCCGTCAGGTTGATTACCTGAACATCATTAACAAAACGTTTTAACCATTGTTCCTGAATAACCGTGATTGCAGGGTAAGAGCGCAATTCCATTTCGGTAATCACCGAAATCGCATAGTTGGCTACAGGCAAAGGCTCCAGCAACACCCCTTTTTACAAATAAATCACAATATTGGTATCAAGAAAAAACATCACGAAAGCTCTTTATCCCACTCGTTTCTGATCTTTTGCTGATAGGCCAATCCATCTTCAGGCCAATCGATAGTGCCGCTATATTGCATTAGATCAACGGGTTTGTTCGGAACACTATCATTGTAAATAAGGATAAACTCATGTTCACCGGCAGCAATATTTTCCGGCAAATGCGCGGTCATCGTGTGATCTTGCCTGACTTCTGCCTTGATTTTTAATGATTGCATAATTTCACCTTAACTATCTATTGACTTGGTCACGGCTTGTCGCCCAACTGCATTTCACGTTGCAGCAAATAATTTTCTTTGCAATAGCTCAGATTTTTTCAGCAACCGCACTGGCGATAAGCCGATTGATGCTCGTCATTATAAATCTTAAAAAATTATCTTTATTCATATAATTTTAAATATCCAGAGACAAGCAAAGCCGAAAAACACTGCTTACCTTACCTGAGTTGTTGTTTTATAAAAGGCATCACGCAGTTGCAGTAAATTCATGATGAGACTAGTATGCTGGTTGCCAGCCTCAAATATCTGGTGGTCTTTCATTTTTCTTTCAATCAGTTACCGGGAGATTATCATGCAAAACCAAGACGAACATCCCAACAAAACCGACCAACCCCCGTCGGAAGACATTGTAGAGAATGTGGTAGGGAACTTTAAGACGCTGTTGATAGCTATCGGCGGCTTAGCATTGGTTTTATCCATTCTTGTATTACTGCCGATGTTTCTTACCTACTTATCCGAGGGCGATTATCGCGCTCCGTCAGAGATTCACCCAACAGACACTGCTGCAAAAAACAGTCAAAACACCTATAAA
>JBAQYH010000441.1:0-2008 GCA_049299935.1 Methylobacter sp.
TCAATAGCGTTGCCCTTGATGGCAAATTCTTTAAATTCCTGCAACATGCCCATAATTGATCCCCTTCATTTTTTAGTTGTAAACGAGGTGACGGACTGCTTGGGCTCCCAGACAGGAAGCCTGGGAGCGGGTGGGTAATTCCGGGTTAAAGGCCCCGGTTTTCTCTTCCCTGATACACTTATTTCTTATGTTCCTGCATCTTTTGTTGGCGATGCTCCATCATTTGAGCATGGTGCGCTTTCATCAACTCCAATTGCTGGTTTTTTAACGCTTCTTTTTTGGCGGCATCTTTTTCTGACAAAATCTGGTTCGACAGGTCATGCATCTGTAGCATGTGCTCCTGCATGGAGCGCATATGCTCGGTTTTTTGTTCTTCAGTCTGGCAACACTTCATGTCCATGCCCTGATGCGCGCCCATTTCTTTCATTGGCTCGGCGGCTTTTTGCGGCTCTGCGGCGGAACTCATCATGCTGATAGGCAGCAACAGTAACAGAGCGGCAGTTGATTTATAGAAATGTTTCATCGGGATCACCTTTGTTGGGTTGATTGGGTTGAGAGTCAATTGTATGTAAAATCAGGGGCCTGTAGAAGTAAAAAGATTGCTGTTGACGAACAGATAAATAATACCCGTTATTCTAGTTTAATTTTATTGTATTTCAATAAGTTAAAATACTTAGGGCGCAAGTAAGTCACAGCCAGTGAATCAAGCTGAAAAAGATTGACGTGTCGTCGCGGTCAAAATCGTGCTGCACCCTAAAGCTGGATTCAATGTTCTCAATGCGCTTGTGATAACCTAGCAGGCCGCTGACGCCGTTTTGCCCCGGATTCGGACTGGTAACGCCGACACCGACAAACAGGGCGTTGACCAAGCTGTCAATTTTCAGCAATTGGGCCGGATAAATGGCGGTTTCCAGCGTTTCTTCGCGGGCGTTATTGGGCAAGGTTTTGTGAATAAAACGGAAATTGACGAATTCGCCAACTTCCCATGCGGTAAGGCGGCGGTTGAAGTTGGGGTTCAGGTAGCCTAATGGATTGGAAAACTCCACGCCGGTCGGCCCCATTGCGCGTCCCAGCCGGGCCTCATGCCCCAAAAAACCTTTACGAAAGCCTAAGCTGCCGGTCACCATCATGTCTTTGGAGCCGTTGACTTGGCCGATCGTGTTATCGACATAAAACACTTCGATGGCCGGCCGCAGATTGTTTGCTCCTTGGTCGGGCGCAACATAACCAAAGGTGCTGCGCCATTGCTCGCCGTCACTGCCCCAGGTCGCCATCAATTGTTTGTTGAACAGGGCGACGTAGCCGCCGGGGGAATCCTGTCCTTGAAAGCTTTGCCACTGGGTGGAGACGATGTATTTAACGGATTGCCACTCGTTCCGGTAGGAAATTTTGGCGAATTTAATATCCTGGCCGCTGAGGTTTTTATCGACAAACCCGCCGCCAAAGCCCAAGCCGGACGGCAAGCGGTATTCGCCTTGCACTTCGGTTTGTTTGCTATCGCCCTGAAGAACCTCCTGCGCGCCCAGAATTAAATCGCCGAGGTCGGGCCGGGTCAGCAAAGGGCGCGCAAAGCCGCCGAAGTAGTTAATATCCTGTCCGCCTGTTTCAGATATTTGTACGCCGTGGCCGCCTTTAAAAACCGGAGTCCATAAGATACTGTTGACCTGAAAATCGCCGTTATCCTTACGGTCGTAGAAAGCGTCAATTTTGCCGCCGTTGAAATAGGGCGAAGTAGCATTGCCTGCGTAAACGCAGGACTGGAAAGCCAGCAACAGGGCAAAACGCAGGATATTGGATGACACGGTAAATTTTCCTTGTGCTGGACGGGGTAGAGCTATGTGGTGGGGTTACGAACTGCATGGACAGATATTTGTTGCTCTTACAATAATGAGTTTTCCGTCTGTACAGCGAGCAGGCTCTGTTTGAATTTATCCGCAGGAACCGGTTTGCCGAACAAGTACCCCTGAAATATCAGGCATCCGTAATTTGCCAGATGTTCGCGTTGGAC
>JBAQYH010000442.1:0-2428 GCA_049299935.1 Methylobacter sp.
GACCAAAATCTGGCTGAGATGTTTTTCCGTATCATCAAAATCTTCTTGTATTTCTTTGCGCTCGCGTTCGCCTAAAATGCCCAGCAGCGCGTCGCTCCGCTGTAATTGAAGCTTGCTGATTTCTTCCTTGCTGTAATATTGAATATACAGCAGTTGGTCTTGTTCGGTTTGGGCAGACCATATTTCAGTGCTGGTGAAGGTGCAGCGTTCGCGGGCGGACGGCAAAATTTCCTGCCCTAACCAGGCATTCAGCAACGCGCTTTTACCCGCCTTTTCCAAACCGATCACCGCCACCTCAAAACGATTGGCATGCAGGCGTTCCAATTGCCGGTGTAAACGCGGCTGTTCAATGTTAAGCCGTCTTAGCAAATCGGGGGAAATATCCACACCGGTTTTATTGCCCAGCGTAATCAATTTATCTGCCAGCACCGACGTTTTTTCCAGTCTGGCCAATTGTTTTTGACAGGTTTCCAGCCAAGTAGTCATGAGTATTTCCAAATTACAAGAGAGATGAAACTAATTAAATTAGCATAGTTTACCGCATAAAAAGACATACTACTCGGCAAGTTATGTATTATTAACTGATGTTACGCATTGTCCACGAAAAGCACGAAAGGCACGAAAAATTAGCAACGTAGCTACGTAGGCCGGAAACGCCCACCCTGGCTGACGCCGGGCAGGCTTATTCCGGCCTACATCCGAGATTCATCCCAAATGGTGATCTTGAACAGACTTGTTGTATAACGTGAGCCCGGAGCCTCGGAACAATGTGTTTTAACTATTTTCGTGCTTTTCGTGGACGACGCTTTTTTTATCATGTCCGTGCGTAACATCAGTTATTAACATGAAGCTTTATAAAGCGGCTGCGATGAATATTGTAAAGATAGCCCTAAATCCGGCCGTAATAATGATTTACCTTTGATGTGGGTAGGCAGCATGCCTGCGTTGAGTCAATTCATAAGTTTCCTACGTAATTACTTATCTGTAAAATCAGCCGTTTTATTATTATTGGAGCAACAGCAAAATGGGTAGAGCCTATCAAAACCGAAAAGTGTCCATGGCTAAGACGGCGGAGGCCAAGACCAAGGTCTACAGCAAATATGGCCGCGCAATTTATGTAAGCGCCAAATCGGGGGGCATTGACCCGTCAGCAAACCTGACCTTGCGCGGCTTGATTGAACGCGCCAAGAAAGACCAGGTTCCTACCCATGTCATTGAGAAGGCCATCGACAAGGCCAAAGGCGCCGGCGGCGAAGATTTCGCGGTTGCGCGTTATGAAGGCTTCGGCCCCGGGGGCTGCATGGTGATCGTCGAATGCCTGACCGATAACCCTAACCGTACTTACGGCGATGTGCGCCAGTGTTTTATCAAAACAAAATCCAAAATCGGCACACCCGGCACAGTCAGTCACATGTTCGACCATGCCGCTATCCTGGGATTCAAATACGACGATGAGGATGCAATTCTTGAGACCCTACTGACGGCCGATGTCGACGTCAGCGATATTGAAAGCGAGGAGGGGAAAATCACCGTTTTCACCCCTCAGGCCGATTACTTCAAAGCCAAGCAAGCCTTAACGGACCTGTTAGGCGAAATCGATTTTGAAGTGGACGAGATTCAATTTTTGCCCAAAGGCAGCACCCCGATTGCTGGTGATGATGTTGCGCAGTTTGATCGGTTTTTGGATCTGTGTAACGATCTGGACGACGTGCAGAATGTTTATCACGATGCCGAATTTTGATTTAGAACAGCAATGCCGGCATGACGTCAATTAACAGCCTCTGTATCTATTGCGGCTCCAGTCCCGGGCGGCTCGACGCCTATGCTTCAGCGGCTTATTCACTTGCCGAAGCGTTGGTCAGCCGGAACATCAGGCTGGTTTACGGAGGCGCCAGTATCGGCATCATGGGCAGGGTAGCGGATCGGGTATTGGAGCTTGGCGGCCAAGCCGTCGGCGTCATACCGAAGGCCTTGGCGCATAAAGAAGTCGCGCACCAGCATCTGACTGAATTGCATGTCACCCAATCCATGCATGAGCGGAAGATGCTGATGGCCGAGCTTTCAGACGGATTTATCGCGCTGCCCGGCGGCATAGGAACGCTTGAGGAATTATTCGAGATTTGGACCTGGGCGCAATTGGGATTTCACCATAAGCCTTGCGGCCTGCTCAATGTCGAAGGCTATTACGATGCGTTGATCAAGTTTTTAGATCACGTAAGGGCCGAGCAATTTGTTAAAGACCATCACCATGCGATGTTGATGGTGGAGACCAATCCGGACGCGCTGCTGGACCGTTATGCCGATTACCGGCCTCCTGCCGTGAAACATTGGCTGGACAAGGACGAAACCTGATTGGCTAAACAGGGTGGGGCGACCTAAAGTTCCGGCCGAAGGACAAAAAACGGTATTGAGCGATGACGCTCAATAC
>JBAQYH010000443.1:0-9279 GCA_049299935.1 Methylobacter sp.
CTTACCAACAGCACGGACTCAACTGGCTACAATTTTTACGGGAATATAAATTCTCCGGCATACTCGCCGACGACATGGGTCTCGGCAAAACCATCCAGACCCTCGCCCATTTGTTGCTCGAAAAACAAAGCGGCCGGATGAGCCTGCCCAGCCTGATCATCGCGCCGACCAGCCTGATGAGCAACTGGCGGCGGGAAACCGAGCGCTTCACGCCCGACCTGAAAATCCTGATCCTGCAAGGCACCGAACGCAAACAGCTGTTTTATAAAATCAGGGACTACGACCTGATCCTGACCACCTACCCGCTGCTGTCCCGCGACGAGGAAACACTGCTGGAGCATGAGTACCATTACCTGATCCTGGACGAAGCCCAGACCATCAAAAACCCGTTGTCCAAAGCCGCCCAATTGGTGCGCCGCATCAAAGCCAACCACCGGCTTTGCCTGACCGGCACGCCGATGGAAAACCATCTGGGCGAACTGTGGGCGCAATTCGATTTCCTGATGCCGGGCTTCCTGAGCGACAGCGCCACATTTAAAAAACGTTACCGCACCCCGATTGAAGCACATGGCGACAGCGAGCAGAGAGCGCGGCTGTCGCGCCGGATCGCACCGTTTATGCTGCGCCGCACCAAACAGGACGTCGCCACCGAACTGCCGCCTAAAACCGAGATTATCCGCTCGGTACCTCTATATGCAAAACAGGCCGCTTTATACGAAAGCATCCGCCTGACCATGGAGAAAAAAGTCCGCGATGCGATTGCCCAAAAAGGCCTGTCGCGCAGCCATATCACCATCCTGGACGCCCTGCTTAAACTGCGCCAAACCTGCTGCGACCCGCGCACCTTGTCGCTAAAGGAAGCGCAAAAAGTGCAGGAATCAGCCAAACTCGACCTGCTGATGGAGCTATTGCCGGAACAGCTGGAAGAAGGCCGCCGCATCCTGGTATTCTCGCAATTCACCCGCATGATTGCGCTGATTGAAGGCGAATTGAATGCCCGCAAAATCGGCTACACCAAGCTGACCGGCCAAACCCGCAACCGCGACGAAGCCATAGAACGGTTTAAAAGCGGCGAGGTGAATGTGTTCCTGATCAGCCTGAAAGCGGGCGGCGTCGGCTTAAACCTGACCGAAGCCGACACCGTGATTATTTACGATCCGTGGTGGAACCCCGCCGCAGAAAGCCAAGCCGCAGACCGCGCCCATCGCATCGGCCAGGACAAGCCGGTGTTCATCTACAAACTGATTACCGAAAACACCGTCGAGGAAAAGATTATCGCGATGCAGGATAAAAAGCGCGCGCTGGCCGAAGGTATTTACAAAGGCGGCGCCAAAGAGGAATCGATGAAGCTGACGGCGGAGGATTTGACGGCGTTGTTTGAGCCGTTGTGAGGCGATAGGCGTATTCGGCTGCTGTTTGGCGCCCTACTCTTGCTTTTTAAAATCCGGAAGGGCGCGATTTGCGAATCTGATATAGTAAGAATGAATCAGTGAACACATGCTGCGTATCCACGTAAATGGATTTCTTCATAATAACTCAACCGATGAGCGGATCTAATGAACATAGCCGAACGCATTTATGAAACCGTCAAAGCCCTGCCCGAACACAGAGCCGCCGAAGTATTGAATTTTGCGGAAAGTTTAAAAGCCAAACAAGCCGATGACGAGCGCATACGCAAAGAAAATGCGCTAGCCACTTTGGCGAAATATCGCGGCCGCTTTAAAGCAGGCAAATTTAACCGCGAAGAATGCTATGACCGCTAGAGTCTTTGCAGACACCAACCTGTTTATCTACGCCGAATCGCAAGATCAGGATAAATCCTCCCGCGCCATTGAAATTATTCAGGCTGCACCGGTAATCAGTAGCCAAGTAGTCAATGAAACAGTTAGCGTTTTAACTAGAAAACATGGTTTCTTATTGTCGGAAGCTCACGAAATAGCCGAAAGTTTGCTGGATTTATGCGAAGTCGTAGCTGTCGACGCCGACACGATTCGTAAAGCCATCGACTTGGCAAAACGATATTCGCTATCGCACTGGGACAGCCTGATTATTGCCGCCGCATTACTTGCAGATTGCCGGACGCTATTTTCCGAAGATTTGCAGCACGGGCAAGTGTTCGATGGTCAATTGACAGTTATAAATCCTTTTGAAACCGGCTTGTCTTATATTTAAAGCTATATATAATCCGTATATAGCTTTTTAAGAGGTGCTTTATGTCGACTGGATCAGTTTTTGTAAACAACCGAACGCAGGCCGTCAGGCTTCCCGCCGAAACCCGCTTTCCTGAAAATGTAAAAAAAGTCACCGTGCGCGTGGTCGGTCAGGATCGCGTCCTGTCTCCCGTTGGCAACAGCTGGGACAGTTTCTTTCTATCCGAACAACGTGTTAGCGATGACTTTATGACTGAACGCGCATCACAGGAACAACGGGAAAGGGAAGCGTTTTAATGCTGAAATATATGCTGGACACCAACATTGCGATCTATGTGATCAAAAACCGTCCGCTTAATGCATTAGCAAGCTTTAACCGCCATGCGGGCCGAATGTGTATCAGCGCTATCACCCTTGCCGAGTTATTGCACGGCGCAGAAAAAAGCGCCAAGCCGGAACACAACCTGCGGCAGGTTGAAGATTTTGTTTCACGCTTAGAGGTGCTGGAATACGGCAGCAAAGCGGCAGCCCATTATGGCGATATTCGCGCCGACCTTGAACGCAAGGGAACCCCGATTGGCGTTAATGATCTACACATCGCAGGCCATGCAAGGAGCGAAGGACTGACGCTGGTTACTAATAATCTTCGGGAGTTTGAACGTGTTGAGGGCTTGCGTTTGGATAATTGGGTTTAAGTTGTGAACGACTGAAAACGGCCAAAACCGGCCGGTCAATAACTCCAGATTAACGATTATGTAAATTACATCGCACATGCATATTGTAGGACTATTAAACAGTGTTGAATTTTTGCTAGTGATCGACAAGCTGATAATTATATGAGACCATTTCAAAACAGTGGCTTGCATTATTATTTGAAAAAAGTTGAATACCCATTCGGTTCAAAAATTGGAAAATTTTAGATGCCGATTAACACTCTTAACCCTTTGAACTTAAACAAGTCGCTTAGCAATCTGTCTGTCAATTGCAGGCAAGATCACATATAATGAAAGCTCGAGTAGGAGAAAATATATGTCCATGGCAATTAACACCACCAATTCAACATTACTTTACAAAGCCATTGGTAATGTTCAACCATCTAATAGTAATGTTCAAACAACTAGACTAAGTAGTGGCAATCGCATAGGTGTTGCGAGCGATGATACACCCTCTCCATCGGTAACGGTTAAGTTATCCCCGGAAGCAATGGCACTTCAACAGACAACAACTGTTCTTAGCCCGTCGGCTGTTATTAGCGAGTCGGATTATGCTAGCGACTCTGCGAGATCAGGATTACAAGTCCGAAATACTCTTAGTACAGTTATGCTTGATCAAGAAAATCAAGGGGCCAAAATAGTAATGCAATTGCTGAAATGATTCAGCCCTAATTCGTCCAAACGTATCGTAAATCATTCAGATGCACGGTAACGCCGTGCGTCTGAACCAACAAAAAGCACATAATTATTAGAGTTAAGCCACCGTATTGATATGAGTGCCAGTCACTTGCGTGTTGGCACTGTCAGCCGTTGAGCTTGTGCCTTGTAATGAATAAGTCAGTGGTTTGACAACGGCATGGTTGATTAGATTGCTCGTCTGATTAGCGGTTTGGTCAAATGCATTGGACATATTCAGCTTTGCGTTCAAATCATCGGATTTGACTTGTTCTTTATTGGCCTGATTATCGAGCGATTGGGCTTTTTCTTTATATTGGCCTGCCTGTGCTTGAGCGGCATCTGCTTGTTTTCTTAATGCTTGCGCCTGTTGTTCAGCCTGAGATGCATTGGTTTGGGCCATGCTTGAGCTAAGCTGCTGAAAGCTTGATTGATTGATATTGCTAACGGTTAGAAAGCTTATGATTGTATCCTGGCTTTTTCAGGTATAAAAAAACAGCGTGCAATATTTACTCGCTTTCAGCGTCTGTTCTTACTTCCCTAAAAATAAAGGCATTTATAGGTCCATCGGATCGTAATGTTTCACAGGAAATCTTGAAGCTGTTTGCTGGCAAATATTTGCCAAAGACAAAGACAAAGACACTCAGGGTAACTCCGGCATAAATACCGGATGATTTTACACTATCGGGGTAACCGTTCTAGACATATCAACAACCTATCCGGTAGACCCAACACTCGTATTACCTGCCGCCATTTGAGCTTCTCGATTGGCCGCTACCGTCCCTTAACGGCTATTCTCTTGAAATTCTTGATCGTCTCTTTTGGGTCGATAGCGAACTCTTGATGCCAATCAGGCAGGGTCCACGATGAATAAGCTCGGATACTGATTGATGGCAGAAAAGCGTGCCCACCCTATCCGGCGGCAGATTGAAAGGCGTTAATAAACGTAATATGCTAAGCACTAATCGCAGCTTTGGAGTCAGTCTTGACACACATCATTTTGGCGGAAATCTCCGCAAGTGTTTCTGAATTAAAAAAGAATCCTATGGGAACAGTGGCCGCAGGCGAAGGCTTTCCGGTCGCCATCCTCAACCGCAATGAACCCGCTTTTTATTGCATTCCCGCCAAAGCCTATGAAGCCTTACTGGAAAAATTGGAAGACATGCAGCTCAATGCGATAGCCGACGCGCGTGAAAATCAAGCTGAAATCAAAGTCAATTTGTCCGACGTGTAAGCCTGTGGAACTCTAATGGCTTACAGCCTTGCTTTCAAGAAAGATGCGCTTAAAGAGTGGCACGCCCTTGATGATACGGTGAGGGATACTGAGTTGATCGTCGTTGTAGTGGCTATTGGCAAACGTGAACGTAATGCTGTTTATAAGGCGGCTGCTAAGCGGTAGAGATTTTTTTGCGCTTTCTACGCCCTCATCCCCAAGCAAATCATCCATAGGCCTCAGTTTAAAGTAAAATGAAAGTCTTTAAATTTATGCCAGAGTTCGACGAGCTGTTCAATAATGCCTACACAAAACCATGATTATTTAAGCCTATCAAAAAGGCATTATGAATAACAAACCCATAGAAATCCTCAAAACCGTTTTCGGCTACGATAAATTTAGAGGCCAACAGCAAGAAGTCATCGAACAGCTGATAGCCGGTCAGGATGCGTTGGTGCTGATGCCGACCGGCGGCGGCAAGTCGTTGTGCTACCAGATTCCGTCGTTGATCAGGCCCGGCGTCGGCATCGTGATTTCGCCGTTGATCGCGTTAATGCAGGATCAGGTCAACGCCTTGCTGCAATTGGGCGTCAAAGCCGCATTCTTGAACTCCACCTTATCTCTTGAACAATCCAGAAGAGTCGAGCAGCAACTGCTTAACGGCGAGCTGGATTTGCTGTATATCGCACCGGAACGATTGACTTCGGAACGCACCGGCGCACTATTCCAGCGTATCAAAATCGCCTTGTTCGCTATTGACGAGGCGCACTGCGTTTCTCAATGGGGACACGATTTCCGGGTCGATTATCTGCAACTGTCGCTGCTGCACGAGCGCTTCCCCGATATTCCCCGCATTGCTCTGACTGCAACCGCGGACGACAAAACCCGCGAAGAAATCAAGTTACGCCTGAACCTGGAGCAAGCACAGCTCTATCTTAGCGGCTTCGACCGGCCGAACATCCGTTACCGGATCGTGCAAAAACAAAATGCCCGCGACCAGCTGATCGATTTTATCCGCGCCGAACACGCCGGCGATGCCGGGATTGTCTATTGCCTGTCGCGCAAAAAAGTCGATGCCACCGCCGAATGGCTCAGGACCAAAGGCGTTAACGCCCTGCCCTATCATGCCGGGATGGACGCCGGTTTGCGCGCCAGACACCAACACCAGTTTTTAATGGAAGAGGGTTTGGTGATTGTCGCGACCATCGCATTCGGCATGGGCATCGACAAACCCAATGTCCGCTTTGTCGCGCACCTGGATTTGCCCAAAAGCGTTGAAGCTTATTACCAGGAAACCGGTCGGGGCGGACGCGACGGTTTGCCTGCCGACGCCTGGATGGCTTACGGCTTGCAGGATGTGATCACGCTGCGGAAAATGCTTCAGGATTCCAACGCCGACGAAGCGCACAAGCGCATTGAATACCACAAACTCGATGCGATGCTGGCCTTATGCGAGCAGGTTCATTGCCGCCGGCAGGCCTTGTTGGGCTATTTCGGCGACGTTCTTGAGCAGCCCTGCGGCAACTGCGACACCTGCCTGGAGCCGGTCAAGACCTGGGACGGAACGGTGGCCGCGCAAAAAGCGCTGTCCTGTATCCACCGCACCCAGCAACGTTACGGCGTCGGTTATTTGATCGATGTGTTGCGCGGCAAGGCCACCGAGCGGATTGTCAAAGCCGCTCATGACAAGCTGTCGACGTTCGGCATCGGCACGGATATTGACGAACAGCAATGGCATTCGGTATTCCGGCAGCTGGTCGCACGGGGCCTGGTCGCCGTCGATTTCGATCACTTTGGCGCATTGCGGCTCACCGAATCCTGCCGGCCTATTTTGCGCGGAGAGCAACAACTGATGTTGCGCAAGGATTTGCAGCCTGCGAAACCTGAACGCGGCCGAAGCGGCAGCAAGAAGACCAGCCGGGAGTTCGTTAAAACCGACGATAACCTGCTGTGGAATGCCCTGCGCGCCAAACGCAAGATGCTTGCCGATGCCCAGGATGTGCCGCCCTATGTTATTTTCCATGATGCAACCTTGATGGCAATGCTGGAAGCTAAGCCGGCCAATCGCCAACAAATGGGCCTGCTGTCCGGTGTCGGCGAACGCAAACTGGAACTTTACGCCGATGAATTCCTGGCGGTGATCAGCGAGTTTGTCGATCTCAGCAACGGGCCGATCGGCCTGTCGGATACGATGGCCGAATCGGTGGCCTTATTCCGGCTGGGTTACAGCGTCAAGCAGATTGCCCAGCAACGGGAGCTGCAAGAAACCACCATTTACGGACATCTGGCCCAGTCCCTGGAACAGGGGATGCTGGTGCTGGCCGATGTCGTCGAATTGCCCGAACAGGACATCAGGCGGATAGAAGAAGCGATTATCGACTTGCCCGAAGAGCAACGGAACGCACTGACACCGGTTTATGAACTGTTTGAAGGACAATATAGTTATGGGGTTTTGCGCTGTGTCAGGGCCGCTTTGCAGCATCAAACGGGGTGATTGCAGTGTCCGAGCTATCTGCATCGTTCCCACGCTCCAGCGTGGTAACGTATCCGGCAATGCTCCAGCGTTGCCGAACGCGACGCTGGAGCGTCGCTGGCTGCATTCCCACGCCGGAGCGTGGGAACGATAAAGTCTTCCAATGAAATTTTCGATCATCATCCCAACCCTAAATGAAGAAAAAACCATTGCCGCGTGCCTGCTCGCGTTGCAGCCTTTACGCGGCAACTGCGAAATCATCATTGTCGATGCCACTAGCAGCCAGTCGAATGTTAATTACCCTCACGCCCATTTGGCCGACAAAATCATAAGCTCGGCAAAAGGCCGCGCCCGGCAGATGAACATCGGCGCAAGCCATGCCGGCGGCGACATCTTGATCTTCCTCCACGCCGACACCTACCTGCCCGAACACGCCTTGCAACTGATCGAACGGCACCTCGGCAGCAAGCAATGGGGGCGCTTCGACATCCAATTAAGCGGCGGCCACTCCATGTTGAAAGTGATCGCCTGGATGATGATCCGCCGCTCCCGGCTGACCGGCATTGCCACCGGCGACCAGGTTATTTTTACCACTAAAGAAGCGTTTGATACCGTTGGGCATTATCCTGAAATCGCCCTGATGGAAGACATCGCGTTGAGTAAGGCGCTAAAAAAAATCAGCCCGCCGCTTTGCCTTAACGCCAAAGTCACCAGCTCCGGCCGAAGATGGGAGCGCTATGGTGTTTACCGGACTATACTGCTGATGTGGAGTTTGCGCCTGCGTTACTTCTTTGGCGCTGACCCGCAGCTATTGGCCGCACTTTATTCCAGGGGGCAATTTTGGAAACCATAATCCGTTTATCCGTCGCACTAGGCATTTTCTGCATCATGATTGGCTGGGAATATATCAGCCCCAGAAGAGTCCAGCACATCAGCCGCAAGCAGCGCTGGCCGGTCAACCTGGGGCTCGCCGCATTCAACATCGCGGTCATGCGTTTGAGCATCGGCGGCCTTGCCTACCTGAGCGCTGTAACCGCCGCAGGCCAAGGTTACGGCCTGCTAAACCAATTGCTCTCCCCCGAATGGCTGTCGATTATCGCAACCTTATTGTTCCTTGATTTTGCGATTTACTGCCAACACATCGTTTCGCACAAATGGCCGCTGCTTTGGCATTTACATCAGGTGCATCATACCGACCTGGAATTCGACGCCACCACCGCCGTGCGCTTTCACCCGCTGGAGATCATGATTTCTATGCTGTACAAGGTGCTGTGCATTGTTTTGATCGGCGCAAACCCTTGGGCGGTCATCGCTTTTGAGATCATCCTGAACGGTGCCGCGACCTTTAACCACAGCAACATCAATATCCCGCCGGCAATCGATAAAAAACTGCGCCGGTTGGTCATCACCCCGGACATGCACCGCATCCATCACTCGACCCTTCCGGCCGAAACCGACAGCAATTACGGATTTTCGATTTCCTGCTGGGACAGGCTGTGCAAAACCTATGTTGCCGAGCCCAGGCAGCCGCAAACGATGATGGCTATCGGCTTAAAGCCTTTCCGCGAGGTACATGAATTAGGCTTTATGCAATTATTGTTGCTGCCTTTTAAAACGTTGCGGAAACGATGACTTACAAATCCCCTGATTCCGTCCTAATGATTTTCTGCAAAGCCCCGGTTCCCGGCCAGGTAAAAACCCGGTTAATCCCGGAATTAACCGCCGAACAGGCAGCCGAACTTCATATCGAACTCACCGCTAAAACGCTGCAACGGGCGACACGAAGCAACTTATGCCCGGTACAACTCTGGTGCTCACCAACAACCGACCATGACTTTTTTACGGCATCGAAAGCCGCCTATCCGTTAGTTCTAAAGCAGCAGCAAGGAGCCGATTTAGGCGAACGCATGCACCGCGCTTTTTGCTCGGCGCTTGCCGGCTACTCCCACGCCTTATTAATGGGCTGCGATTGCCCGTCATTAACCGAGCAGGATCTGGAGCAAACGTTAACCGCCTTAAATCAGGATAACGAAGTCGTGTTGGCCCCCGCAGAAG
>JBAQYH010000444.1:0-1771 GCA_049299935.1 Methylobacter sp.
CTTCGGCGACGCCAAGATGACCACCGCGTTGTTGGATCGCGTTACGCACCACTGCGATATTTTGGAAACCGGCAATGATTCCTATCGATTTAAGCAGCGGAAAAAGGCGGCGGAAATTCAATAACCCCATAGCTTGACTGGAAACTTTTCGACGCTCTTTGCTGGAAACTTTTCAACGCTTTTTGACAACTCCTAAAATACGATTTTGTTGTTCAGCCTTCTCAATTAACTGGTTTAACTCTACGGGTGCTACCCGCTTAATGGTCGATAGATAAGCCCATTGATCGGAATACAAAGTTGTCATCTACAAATACACTGTTACCAAGTTCACGGGGCTTTTTTTTGCAGTGGTAAGGCAATCAGATTACCAAAACCACCTTTCGGCAAAGTGTCCTGGTTAGGAAACAGCCGATCATAAGATTCAAAACCTAGCTCTGGGTGTTTATCCATGGCTTGAGTTAACAGGTAGGAACCTAACTTCCTGGCTTCTATCGCAAAAATTGGGCTGCTAAAAAATATCCAGACATGCGCCCCCTTGCCGGACCGTGATATTTCAATGCTATACGGAATAGCATTGTCTTTACAGGCAGAGACAAACGTACTGACATCCAGTTGCCAAGATGCTTTGTCAAAATCGACAGCCAGAAACCAGCAGCGTTCATCCGCCATCAAAGGGTAAACGCCGACGACAAAATCAGCCAGTTGCTTACGCGTGCTGTCATTACCCGCCAAATGGTTGTTAATCACTTGATCGCTTACGGGTAGAAATGACCGGTATTGACAGTCGCCACATTTGATGCGAGGTTTTTCGCAAACAGTAGGCTTCCACTCATTCGCACAAGCCGGTGAATACCCTGATTTCCCGGTTTTACTGCTTACAAAGCGTTTTGGATAAAGATCCTCGCGTCCTTTGAATAGGTCGCGAAACAAGTTGACCTTGTCTTTACTGGATGATTGCTGGGTAATTGTCGCCCCTGTTATCAGTTGCGCCAAACTTTGTTGCTGTAGCTGCTGTTGGTTTTGATGTTTTAATTGTGTTAGCTCTTGAAACAAAACTTCACGCTCAACATCTATAGCTTGAATTTTTTGCTCTACTGTTGTGATTCGTTGTTCAAGGTTACTCATAATGTGCTTGCAAAGCCTGGCTAAATGCCCAGCAACACAATGGTTGCAAGATAGTATTTTCACTAAGGCAGTGATTGATCAGTTGCGAGGTCAGCATTCTGAGTATGTGTTCACTTACAAAGGTAATCGTGTTTTGACCATGAATAACACGGCCTGGCAGAAGGCAAGAAAACGCGTGGGTTTAACGCAGGTGAGGATTCATGATTTAAAGCATACCTTCGGTCGTCGCTTAAGGGCAGCAAGTGTATCGTTCGAGGACAGGCAGGATTTGTTGGGCCACAAATCGAGCAGGATCACAGATCATTATTCGTCTGCCAAATTAGGGAATTTGATTGCGGCTGCCGAAAAGGTCTGCGTAAGTGAGTCACGCAACGGTTTTAGAGCGGACATAAAAAAAGGGAATCAAGACGTTGTATGTCATTGATTCCCTTTCATTTATTTGGAGCTGGCGATGGGAATCGAACCCGCGACCGGCTGATTACAAATCAGCTGCTCTACCGACTGAGCTACACCAGCGAAGAAGCGCGTATTATACACAACATTTTTTTCTTGGCTAGTACTTTTTTGGCTTTCTTTTTGCCTTGTTTTTGTTGACCGGATGCGGCTTGCTTTTTCCTGAGCGGATGTTGTCCAGTCCGGTATATTT
>JBAQYH010000445.1:0-3738 GCA_049299935.1 Methylobacter sp.
GAACAAGCATTAACGGTATAAAATGCAATATCAGCCGTAGCGGCTACACGGGTGAAGACGGTTTTGAGATTTTGGTCGGCAATCGTTATGCGGAACAACTCGCCCGGCTGCTGTTGGCTGAAGATGATGTTGAACCGGTAGGGTTGGCGGCCAGGGATACCTTGCGCCTGGAAGCGGGGCTCTGTCTGTACGGTCATGAAATCAATGAATCGATTACGCCGGTAGAGGCCGGTCTCAAGTGGTTATTTAACAGCAGCCATAACCAATCCTTCGGCTTGGCCCAGGACGCGTTTCCCGGAGCCGACAAAATTCTGGCCCAGTTGCAATACGGTCCGGGAAAAATCCGCGCGGGTTTGCTGGTCGACAGCAAAATTCCGGTGCGGGAAGGTTGCGTCATTTACAACAGTGAAGGTCTCTCCGTAGGTTATGTCACCAGCGGCAGCTTTTCTCCCAGTTTGGGACAGCCGATTGCCATGGCGTTGCTTGATCCGAATACCGCCGACGTAGGTAATACGCTATACGCCAAGGTTCGCGATCATCAGATTACGGTTACCGTGACTCCATTGCCTTTTATCCCGCATCGCTATCATAGGCAGGCGAAGGGCTAAAGGCTAAAGGCGAAGATAAGCTGCTATGCTGGAGTTTGGTTTTTTGCCCTTCGCCTTTAGCCGTATTTTCGTCGACAATATCTTCTTCTAAGGCCTATCCCTAACGCTGAGAGGTTACCCATCATGACGTCATCTCGCCCTAGCTTAGCTCAATTGGAAATGCGCGGTAATTTCATCAACCGCCACATCGGCCCCAATCCGCAGCAAACCCAAGACATGCTGGCGGAACTGGGCATAAGCGAACTGGAAGACATTATCGATCTGGCCATTCCGGCCAATATCCTGAACCATGAACCGCTAAAGCTGACCGAAACGGTCAGCGAACGCGCGGTGATCAAGCATCTGCGTAAAATGCGCGAACGCAATAAAGTGTTCACCTCGATGATCGGCATGGGCTATTACGATACGGTCATGCCGGCGGTGATCAAGCGCAATGTGCTGGAAAACCCCGCCTGGTACACGGCTTACACGCCTTACCAAGCCGAAGTCAGCCAGGGGCGGCTGGAGGCGCTGCTGACTTTCCAGCAAGTCATTATCGATTTAACGGGCATGGAGCTTGCCAACGCCTCGCTGCTCGACGAGGCCACCGCAGCAGCGGAAGCGATGACCATGTCGCGGCGCTTGTCCAAGAGCGCGGCCAACAGCATCTTCGTAGATCAGGACTGCCACCCGCAGACCATCGCCGTAATCAAGACCCGCGCCCGTTCGCTGGGTTACGAGGTTATCGTCGCCGACCCTTATCGCGATCTGGAACAACATGATTTTTTTGCGCTGCTGGTGCAATATCCCGGCGGCAAAGGCGAAATAAAAGACCTGAGCGCAGTTACCGCGACAGCCCAGGCCAAATCGGCGCTGGTCACGGTCGCGGCGGATTTGTTGGCGCTGGTGCTGCTTAAACCGCCTGCCGAATTCGGCGTCGATATCGTCGTCGGCAACTCCCAGCGTTTTGGCGTGCCGATGGGCTACGGCGGCCCTCATGCCGCGTATTTTTCGACCAAAGACGACTACAAACGCTCGGTTCCCGGCCGCATTATCGGCGTCTCTAAAGACAGCCACGGACAGCTTGCGTTGCGCATGGCGCTGCAAACCCGCGAGCAGCATATCCGCCGGGATAAGGCCACCAGCAATATCTGCACATCCCAGGTTCTACTCGCCGTGATCGCCGGGTTTTATGCGGTTTATCACGGCGCGGAGGGGCTGCGGCTGATCGCAGGCCGGGTGCATCGCTACACGCAAATCCTGGCGGCCGGCATTGCCCAGTTGGGTCATCAAGTGCTGAGCGAGTGTTATTTCGATACCCTGGTTATCAGCACCCCGAACCGGGCGAAACGCATCGCCGCCCGGGCTGCAGAAGCCAATATCAACCTGCGTATTATCGATGCGGATCACATCGGCATCTCGTTGGACGAAACCACCACGCGGGGAAATTTAAGAGACGTCTGGCAGGTTTTTGCCTCCGCCACCGCCGATCTGCCCGACATCAATGGCTTGGATGCGACAGTCGGCGAATGTATCCCGGAAGCCTTGTTGCGGGGGGATCGAATCCTGCAACATCCGGTGTTCGACCGCTATCATTCGGAAACCGAAATGATGCGTTATATGCGAAGGTTAGCCCGGCGCGACATAGCGCTGGATCGCTCGATGATACCGCTGGGATCCTGCACGATGAAGCTGAATGCCGCGACGGAAATGCAGACCATTTCCTATTACGAATTTAACGCATTGCATCCGTTCGCGCCGATGTACCAGACCCTCGGCTACCAGCAGATGTTTGCCGAGCTGGAAGATATGCTGTGCGACCTGACCGGTTTCGATGCTTTTTCGCTACAACCCAATGCCGGTTCGCAGGGCGAATACACAGGCCTGTTAGTCATCCGTAAATACCATGAGGTCAGAGGTGAGGCGCAGCGAAACATCTGCCTGATACCCGCTTCCGCGCATGGTACTAATCCGGCCAGCGCTACGATGGCGGGGCTTAAAGTCGTGGTCGTCGCCTGCGATGAAAACGGCAACGTCAGTTTGGATGATTTGCGTTCGAAAACAGCGGAATATCAAGACACCTTGGCCGCATTGATGATTACCTATCCGTCCACGCATGGCGTGTTCGAACAGGCCTTCCGGGAAATCTGCGACCTGATCCACCAGCACGGCGGACAGGTTTATCTGGACGGCGCGAATTTTAATGCGCTGGTAGGCTTGAGTCGCCCCGGCAAGATCGGCGCCGATGTCGCCCATCTTAACCTGCATAAAACCTTCTGCATTCCGCACGGCGGCGGCGGTCCCGGCGTTGGTCCTATTGGAGTTGGCGCGCATTTGGCCCCGTTCCTGCCCGATCATCCTGTCGTCGAAGGCGTGAACCCCGCTAAAAATATACACGGAACCATCGGCACGGTGTCCGCAGCGCCGTGGGGATCGGCCAGCATCTATACCATTTCCTGGGCGTATATCGCGATGATGGGCGCCGCCGGTTTAAAACGCGCGACGCTGACCGCGATCCTGAACGCCAATTACATCGCCAAACGTTTGGCTCCGTATTACCCGATTTTATACACCGGCAAAAACGGCTGGGTGGCGCATGAATGCATTATCGATTGCCACGCCTTTAAAAAGAGCTGCAACGTCAGCGTGGAAGACATCGCCAAACGCCTGATCGACTATGGTTTTCATGCGCCGACCGTGTCGTTCCCGGTCGCCGATACCTTGATGATAGAACCGACGGAAAGCGAGGATAAGGCCGAGATTGACCGGTTCTGCGCCGCATTAATCGCCATCCGCGAGGAAATCAGAGCCATAGAAACCGGCGCTGTCGATGCCGAAAACAACTTGCTGCATAATGCGCCGCACACCCACCGCTTGTTGCTGGAAGAATGGACGCTGCCGTACTCCAAACAACAGGCCTTTTTTCCGAACAGCGATCAGCATGATGACAAATACTGGCCGCCGGTCGGGCGTATCGATAATGTGTATGGCGACCGGCATGTGTTTTGCAGCTGTCCGCCGGTAGATGATGAGTAACTGATGTTAAGTATTGTCCACGAAAGGCACGAAAAGCACGAAAAGCTTGAGTAACTTCGGAGTCCAAAGCTCCCGCTCCTGCTCACGCCCCTTACCTACATCCATGTAGGCAAAG
>JBAQYH010000446.1:0-2982 GCA_049299935.1 Methylobacter sp.
TGCTAATGGTGCCTTCTAAATAAGATAACCGATGATCGTCTACCCTGATAGTTGGCGGCTTTCCAAACCTGCTTGGCCGTTGATGCGGAAAGGCAACGCTCGGGGTGACAGGGCATAACCAAACATCCCACGAATCAAGAAACCGCTCTAGCCGGGAAATGAGCCGCTCCCGGATATTGAGCGCTTCGTTATACTGACGAAAATCGAACCTCAGCCCTGCGGCGAAAGAGCGAATGAGCGCTTGGGATTTAGGCAAAAACCGTCCAATCATCGATAAAGGTAGGCGTTCCATAGCCGGCATGCCCAAACCGACTTCCGCTCCCGCGATAATGCCGTAGGCATACCACGCCTCTTCGAAATCGAAACCGTCTGGGCGGCAGCGTTCGACCGTCATACCGGCCCGCCCCAGTTGCTGAACCGTGCGATCCAAGCCGGTTCTGGTGCGGCTGCATAGCGGCAACCCGCCAAAATCATCCCACCACGCCACCCGTAAAGGCCGCGTTCTCGCCGGCTTGGCTACATTCATTGACATAGGCGGGACTTCGGCATCAATGCCATCAGGCCCCGTTATGCAGTCGAACCCTAAGCGCAGGTCATCGACGCATCGGGCGAGTACGCCGAATGACAGCAAGTGACGCACAGAACGTTCGGCACCGGGAAGGTGTGGAATATGGCCTGTGCGAGGCACGCGATTTTCGGTGGCTTTAAACCCCGCTACGCCGCAATAAGCCGCCGGAATGCGTATTGAACCGGCGAGGTCGCTGCCAATATCCAGAAACGAAAAATTCATTGCTACTGCCGCCGCGCTTCCGCCGGAACTTCCGCCGCTGGTTAGCGCGAGATCCCACGGATTATTCGTTCGACCAAACAGCGGGCTCCAACACTGAATATCTCCGGCGAGTTGCGGCAAATTGGTTTTCCCAAGCACGACGGCTCCGGCCTCTTTCAGTCGTGCTACAACCGTTGCATCTTTTGCGGGAACAAAATTTTTGAGCGGCGGATGACTGGCGGTTGTCCTGAGGCTCTGGGTTTCAAACGCATCTTTAACGGATATGGGGACTCCGAATAGTGGCGGCAAGTCGCCACCTTGACCGATACGAATGTCCGCCGCTTTGGCTGAATGCAGCGCGGCTTCTTTGTTAAGGGTCACAATGGCGTTTATTGCAGGATTGTGGCGGTCGATTCGATCCAGACAGGCTTGCGCTGCCTGCGTCGAAGTTATAGTGCCATCGCGAATGGACCGGGCTAAGTTTTTGGCGGAATTACTCATGCGAACTCGAAAACAAATATTAATGAGTCAAAATTGCGAAGGGAGTGCCCAAGCGCGTCGAGAGTACCGTGAATATAAAACATCAGTTGCCCATCGTCGGCACCGAATTGACGATATTCCAATGCCTTGATAAAAGTTCATTACCACAATCTTAGATTGCACGATCAACTACCGCCCTCAAAAAAGCCGTAATCAACGGATGGGGCTTTAAAGAAGCCGGACGCGATTGCGGCACGAACAGCGTCCCGATAAAAAACGGATGCCCGGGGTATTCAATAACACGGATTTCACCTTCGGCATCGGAACCTGAGATATTCAATGGCCCTTGCTTCAACTGATTAATGCAATCGGTGTTAACGCCAAAATTGCAGTAGTATTGCTCTTTCGCCGATAACTCGCCATAGATTGAAGCGACCTGAGACCCTGGCACAAAATTAAGCTGCATCTCGCGGCCAGCCAATGAACAATCCAGTTGCGAAATGAACAGGCTTGAGGCGTAGGGATCGTATTCGGCGTGTTGTGCGTCCTTAAAACCTAGGACATTCCGAGCATATTCGATCACCATATGCTGAAACCCGCCACAGGTACCGAAGCAGGGAATTTTATTTTCCCTGGCATAGCGAATTGCCCACAAGGTAAGCTCCATATTTTTATAAGGACTTCCCGGCGCAATCCATAGTCCCGAATATTGTTCAAACAGATTCGGGACTATGTCTTCAGTTGAAATCCAGTCAGCCGTTAACTCCACATCCAGCAGGTTTTGAGCTCGTTTTATGGCCTCATTAGTCGAAATATGCGGCGGGAATGTTGACGTATATTCACCGAGTAAAGCAATTGACTTGATCATAGTGTTTAGCTGTCTAACGTGGACGGGACGGCAAAGTGATAAACAAGAAACTGCTGATCACGCTGCCACCCGGCAGATTCATAAAGTCTTTGTGCCGCTTTGTTGGTTGTCGCCGTTGACAGCGAAACGCGGACAGCGCCCAAGGAACTCGTGTAGTCAACGGCGGCATTCATCAGCTTTGAGGCCACACCGCTTCTGCGCGCGTGCTCGCAAACGAACAGGTCGTTGAGCACGAAAATCCGGGCCCGCGATACCGATGAAAAGCTCGGAGAGAGCTGGGTGAAGCCAATCGCTTTATTGCCTTCATGCGCAATGAACAAGGCCGACTCGCCATGATTGAAGCGGGCCGACAAAAATTCTTTTGCCGCAGGCAAATCGCTAGTGCGGCCGTAGAACCGGCGATAGCTGTCAAAAAGCGGCGCAAGCCCATCAAGATCGGACAGAACGGCTTGACGAATGGTGATTGTGTTCATAATTCTCCAGAAATGCGGTTCGAAACTTCAATTAAATTCATGTCCGGGTCGCGTAAATAAACCGACATAATCGGCCCCGTCGCTCCAGTGCGTTGCACAGGCCCATCAATCACAGTTACTCCGCATGAAGACAGATGCTCTACCACGCCAGCTAACGGAACCGAAGTGATAAAGCATAAATCGGCAGAGCCTGGAACAGGCAACCATGCTTTGGGTTCAAATTCATTCCCGTATTCATGCAGGTTAATTTTTTGCGAACCGAACAATAGCGCTTTGCGGCCGCTGCCAAAGGTAACGATCTCCATGCCTAAGACTTTTGAGTAGAAGGCTGAGGTAGTTTCGATGTTTTTAACCGTTAATACGAGATGGTCAAGACTGTCTATTTTCATGGG
>JBAQYH010000447.1:0-1928 GCA_049299935.1 Methylobacter sp.
ATATTGAGATGAACCGGAACGCCCATCATTTTCTGCAACTGGCTCTTGAGCGACTCAATATCCTCGCCCTTCTTGCCGATCACCACACCAGGACGGGCGCTGTAAATCGAAATCCGGGCATTTTTGGCCGGACGTTCAATTATTATCCTGCCGACTGAAGCATGCGATAACTTCTTCTTGAGAAACTCACGCACTTTGATATCGCTGCTCAGATTATTGACATAATCCTTGCCGGTGGCATACCACTTGGATGTCCAGTTCTTGAGTACGCTTAAGCGAAACCCGATTGGATGTATTTTTTGTCCCATTGCTTTTCCTCGTTAGTCGCCAACGGCCACGGTGATATGGCAGGTAGGCTTCAGAATGCGAGCCCCACGCCCCTTGGCACGAGCGCGAAAACGCTTCAGCACCGACCCTTCGTCCACGTATATCGTCGACACCATAAGTTCATCAATGTCGGCGCCTTCGTTATGCTCGGCATTCGCAATCGCTGACTCAAGAACTTTTTTGATGATAACCGCACCCTTTTTCGGACTGAAAGTCAGAATATTCAAAGCGCGCTCTACCGGCAAGCCACGGATCTGATCCGCCACCAACCGTCCCTTCTGTGCCGAAAGCCGAACGCCGCGCAGCACTGCTGATACTCTCATCATGCTCTCCTATCTCCTGGCTTTCTTGTCCGCGGCATGTCCTTTAAAGGTGCGCGTCAAGGAAAATTCACCCAGCTTGTGACCCACCATATTCTCCGAAACGAATACCGGGATATGTTGCTTGCCGTTATGCACCGCAATAGTCAAACCGACGAAATCCGGCAACACCGTGGAACGGCGCGACCAAGTTTTAATCGGACGCTTGTCGTGGGCAGCACGCGCCGTCTCGACCTTTTTCAACAGATGCGCGTCGACAAATGGACCTTTTTTAATTGAACGAGCCATGTGTATTAACCTCTATTCGTTGGACGACGGCGCACTATCATGCCCTGCGTGCGCTTGTTATTGCGGGTGCGGTAGCCCTTGGTCTGCGTACCCCAGGGACTGACCGGATGACGACCGGCTGCTGTCCTGCCTTCGCCGCCACCGTGCGGGTGATCTACCGGGTTCATAACCACGCCGCGTACAGTCGGCCTGACACCGCGCCAGCGCATCGCGCCCGCTTTGCCGATGGAACGCAGGTTATGCTCGGAATTTCCTACTTCACCAATAGTAGCTTTGCAGTCTACATGCACTTTGCGCACTTCGCCTGAACGCAAACGCAATTGCGCATAGCTTCCTTCCCGCGCCAGCAATTGCACCGTAGTGCCCGCAGCCCGCGCCATCTGCGCACCCTTGCCGGGCTTCATCTCAATGCAATGCACCATCGTACCGACAGGTATATTCCGCAGAGGCAGCGTATTCCCCGGCTTAATGGGAGAATCTGAACCACTGACGACCTGCATGCCGACACTCACGCCTTTAGGCGCAATAATGTATCTGCGCTCGCCATCGGCGTAACACAGCAGCGCCAGATGCGCGCTACGATTGGGATCATATTCAAGACGCTCAACTTTGGCGGGTATCCCATCCTTGTCACGACGGAAATCAACCAAACGATAATGCTGTTTATGCCCACCACCCTGGTGACGGACAGTAATATGTCCGTTGTGGTTGCGACCTGCATTTCTTGATTGGCTCTCAAGCAAAGCCGCATGCGGCTCGCCCTTGTACAATTCAGGAGTGACTATCTTGACCACCGCACGGCGGCCGGGAGAAGTCGGTTTTACTTTAACGATTGCCATAATTGATCTCCTACTCCCCAGCCACGAAATTGATTTCCTGGCCGGGCTTCAGCGCGACGTAGGCCTTTTTCCAATCCTTGCGCCGCCCCTGCATCTTGCCGAAACGCTTGGATTTGCCCTTGACGTTGGCCACTTGCACGCCATCCACCACAAC
>JBAQYH010000448.1:0-2407 GCA_049299935.1 Methylobacter sp.
TAGCCAGCGACGCGCCAAGTCCGCTGTTTTGCATACCCACTTCGATCGATACGGTGCGGGATTCTACCTTGCCGTAACCCAGCCATTTCATCACGACATAACCCAACGCAAAGCCGGTCGCGTGAAACAAGAAAACCGAACAGAATAATTTCGGCCCGACCTGCCCTATCGCCGCCTTGTTGCCTGCCACGATACTGCTCACCACCAACACGATGACTGCGACGCTGACGATAGGGCCGATAGCATTTATAGCGCTGCGCACGGCGTGACGCTTATGCTGCTGAATACGATCCAGTGCGGTGTTGATCAACAATCCGGCTATCAAGGGGATCAGTACCACGACAACCATCGACCGGAATAAACCCCAGCCGTCAACCGGCAAGTAGGTTCCCGCCAGCCATTGGGTCAGCAACGGCGTCATCACGACCGCAGCGAACGTGGAGCACATCGTCAGCAACACGCTCAAGGCCACATTGGCTCGGGCCAGGTAAGTAATCACATTGGATGCGGTGCCGCCGGGACAGGCGCCGACCAGGATCAGCCCTATCGCCAGGCTCGCCTCCAGATCCAGCACTTTTGCCCAAAAATAGGCCGACAGCGGCATGATCACAAACTGCGCCAATACGCCGATGGCGATAATCTTCGGCATGCGGAACACTTCCGAGAAATCGGCCAGCCGCAGGGTCAGGCCCATGCCCAGCATGATCACGCCCAGCCCGATGGCGATGTAAGGCTGGAACCAAAGCCACATCTCCGGCTGCCACCATGCCCACAAGCAGCCGGTTACTATCCACAGCGAAAACCACTCGGCTGTTTTTACGCAGGTTTTTTGCCAGATATTTAACATGGTGATGGTCCTTTGTTGCCTTGAGTGATTGATGGGGACAAAATAAACTTTTCCTTATTTTTCTTTCCCCCTCACCCAACCCTCTCCCGCTGGACGACTGTATGGATGCAGGAGGTAGAGCACCAACAGTAGGCGCTTTAGGCGACGCAGGGAGCAGTTGCCGAGAGGGCTTTGTACAGCTTGAGTCAGTAGTATTACGGGGTTATTCACCCCAGCTTTGGGCATCAATAATCTGTGTTTTAAACGCAGCTTGTGCGACAAAATCGCAAAATGCCTTATCGACTATGCCTTGTTCGGCGAGTTGTTGCAGGCTAAGATTCGCATCGATAGCGGCTGACTTTATCAGGATCAGTTCGCTTGCCGGAAGGGTCTTGGCCAGCCATGCCGCGAGGCTGTCCGAGGTTATATCCCAGCTTGCCTCAATGCCTGCGTTATCAAGTTCGATTATATCGGGCGACCAGATGACGGTTTTCTGCCGGTCTAGTTGTTTTCGAATCGCCCCGACGGTATGGGCGATAGCAAAGCCGGGGTTAAGCCCTTTAAACAGCAAGGCCATTTGCTGCATGGCCAACAGGGCCATGTGGTGAGCGGTGTTGTCGTCGAATTGCCAGTGTTGTTGCGCCAGCCTGACCTGATCGGCAAACGCGCCGCCGCCGGGAACAATCACCGCCGCCCTGCCCCGATAGTTTTTCTCCACCGCATTCAGGCAGCTGACGAGAGTATCCGAGCGGGACAGGCTGCCGCCCAGTTTGATAACAACGCACATTACCTTGCCGTAAATTGCCGCAATAAATCGAGCATGGCCGCCGCCTTGTCGAAACTTTCCTGGTATTCTTCTTCAACGACGGAATCATTGACGATACCGCCGCCCGCCCAGAAACGGATGGTGTTTTGTGAATGCACCAACGTCCTGATCGCAATATTGGTATCCATATTGCCGTTGAAACCGATGTAGCCGATAGCCCCGCAATAAACGCCGCGCCGGTTGGGTTCGAGTTCCTCGATGATTTCCATGGCCCTGATCTTGGGTGCGCCGGTAATCGACCCGCCCGGAAAGCAGCTTTTTAACAAATCCAGGGCATGCTGGTTTTCCGCCAATATGCCGGTTACCGTGCTGACCAGGTGATGCACGGTGGCGTAACTTTCCACATCGAATAATTTCGGCACTTTGACCGAACCGCTTTTGCAGGTTTTACTGATGTCGTTGCGGAGCAAATCGACGATCATCAGGTTTTCCGCCCGGTCTTTGTTGCTGGCTTGCAGGTTTTTTATTTGCTGCTGGTCTTCCGCGTAATCGGGCTTTCTCGGCCGCGTGCCTTTAATGGGCTTGGTCTCGACCACGCCATCGGTCAGCTTCAAAAACCGTTCCGGAGACGAGCTTAAAACCTGCACTTCGGGCAGGTTAAGATAGCAGCTGAACGGGGCGGCATTTAGTTTGCGCAAGGTTTGATAGGCCGTCCACGGATCGCCCTCGCAAGCGGCGACAAACCGTTGCGCCAGATTCACCTGATAGCAATCGCCTTCCTTGAGGTAATGCTTGATCCGGTCAAAGGCATGGAC
>JBAQYH010000449.1:0-2089 GCA_049299935.1 Methylobacter sp.
GATTGTATCCAGAAGAGTGCGCTCATTCTCATTTAGTTCAAGCGGTTTGACGGTCAATTTGTCTATGCCTATATGCATCCAAGTAGACCAATATTTTATTACACCTTAACTTATTGCGTAAAACTTATCCAATCATTTTCTTGGGCTTGCCGAAAGATTAACCAAGTGAAGAAAATAGTCCTGTTGGGCATGCTGTTTATGCCCAACATTTCCATGCTCCGATATGACGATGGGTTTTATCCACCGCCACCGCATCATCAAACACAGGGTTTAAATTCCCGTTGACTCCAGCCAATCCTTGAACTCGGCCAGCGTCATAATCGGTGGCGTATGAAAATTTGATTTAATCTCAAGAATATCGGCATCGCCCGTTACCAATGCTTCCGCCCGGCCAACGACAGCGAGAATTAAAAACATCTGGTCCGCTGTATCACGAATTACCGGCAAACCCTCGGGAACTTGCTCGATCACTACCGTTTCCGCATAAGGCAGGAAATCCGCAAGCAATAAGCCCTGCTCCGCTTTACTGAGTTTGAATTTAGGATAAGCCAACACGCGAATCAACTCGCTGACCGTGTCTTTACTTGCCAACGGATAATCTGTGCGCTTTGCCAACTATGCCGTAACCACGCCATTTTTTGCTGTGAGAATAGCAACGCCGAAATCACGCAATGGGTATCCAGCACAACCCGTCGGCTCATTCGCGTCTTGCCCACGCAATCGCATCATTCACATCCTGCTCATCAATACCCAAGGCTTCCAACTTAGCCCGAACCGCATCCGCCTGCTGAATTCGAACGGGCGTCAAGACAATCTGTCCCGATTCCACTGCTACGTCATAGTATTCCGCCTTGCCTACCGACTGCACCACCGATTTAGGCAAGGTCAGTTGGTTTTTACTGGTTAATTTCGCTAACATGCCAACCTCCAAAGCCCGTAAAGGTAATGTGTGTTGCTTTTTGATATGCTATTTCAGGCTAATGTAGAGATGACTACTTGGACTATCAACACACCTTAAATCACCCAATCTTCCAACTTTAACCCGGCAATACGTTCAAACTCACGCACATTATGCGTGACAAGTGTAGCGTTCCGGGAAAGAGCATGGCAGGCTATCCAAAGGTCATTAGCGCCTATCGGGGCGCCAGCTTCTTTTAGTCGGGTAAATTGCGCGGCATAGTGCTCGCATAAACTAGGGTTGGTATTGTATTGAACGGGGATCAGTTGAGTGAGCTGCTTAATTTGGAGTAATACCTGGGCCTTGCGTGTGCTGCGCTCTGCGCCGTTGAGCAGTTCGGCATAGGTGATAAAAGACATGCACAGTACGGCGTCTTTATCCAGGGCATTGATAGTTTCGGCGATAGATGGCGGTTTGTTTTTGAGGAGGTAGATAAGGATGTTGGTATCCAACATGTAAATCATAAATCCTCACGATCCTGCATGGCGGGTTGTTCCCGGCAATTTTGCTCAAGCTGATTAACAAAATCTTCATCAAAAGCATTGAGCGCTGCCAATAAGGCTGCACCGCGGTCAACGGGTAGCGGGTGAATAACCAGATCGCCATTCGCGTTGCGGCTGATTTCAACCTGTGTCGCATCAATGCGGAACTCTTGCGGAATTCGCACCGCTTGGCTGTTGCCGTTTTTGAAGATACGCGTGGTTAAGGTCGACATAAGCCCCCCTGATGGTGTGTACACTACTGTGCGTATCTTATTTTTAGGCTGATAAACTTGCAACTTATTATTTCGGGCTGCGAAGGTATTTTCTTTGGTGCTGCGGCATGGGACCAGTCAGGTCAAAATTTGCCACGGGTACGGATTCAATCCCGTATACCGCGCCGAGTACCGGAGCTTTCGCCGGGAACAACCCTCGGATGCGAGAACCCGATTAATCAAGCGTCGCAGTAGCACACATTGTTTTGCAGGATGACGCAGAGCGTCTGAAACTGTGTTCCCACGCTGGAGCGCTCATCGTTATACACAAGTGTCTGCGGTAGACCGTCATTCCGGCAGGGATTGCCGGAATCCACGACTGCACGGATGCAGGAGGTAGAGCAACGCAGGAGCGGTTGCCGAGAGCACAGGGATGT
>JBAQYH010000450.1:0-8638 GCA_049299935.1 Methylobacter sp.
CTACTGCACCGTTTCCCAGGATCACTCGTGGCTAAATTTCTAAAATGGTTTGTTATTTTTTTTACGGCCATAACTTTGGGCGCAGCGATCTCCGGCTATTTTTTATACAACAAGCTTTCAGCCGACCTGCCTGATATTAAGACCCTGCATAATGTTCAGTATCAGATCCCCTTAACAATTTACAGTAGCGATAACCTGCTGATCGAGCAATTCGGCGAGAAGAAACGTACCCCGGTCAATATAGAAGAAGTCCCGCAGCAACTGATTAATGCGTTCATTGCCGCCGAAGACGACAGTTTTTATCAGCATCCCGGCGTCGACTTTAAAGGCCTGCTTCGAGCCGGTCTGCAACTCGCTTTAACCGGCAAGAAGAAACAGGGCGGCAGCACGATTACCATGCAGGTTACCCGCAATTTCCTGCTCAGCAGTGAAAAAACTTACACCCGTAAGTTAAAGGAAATCATGCTGGCGTTGAAAATAGAACACGAATACCCGAAAAACAAAATCATGGAGCTTTATTTAAACCAGATTTTCATGGGGCACAGGGCCTACGGCATTGCCGCAGCCGCCCAGGTTTATTACGGCAAATCCTTAACCGAGCTGAGCCTCGCCGAACATGCGATGATTGCCGGCTTGCCTAAGGCGCCCTCTATCTTCAACCCCATCACTAATCAGGCACGCGCAATAGAAAGGCGCAATTACGTCTTGCACCGCATGCTTGAGCTTAACCAGATCACCCAGCAGGACTATGAGGACGCATCCCGGCAACCCTCTACCGCAAAGCTGCAATCGGTCACACCTGAGATTTCAGCGCTTTATTTAGCCGAAATGGTACGGCAGAAACTTTTCGAACTCTATGGCGAACAAGCCTACACCTCCGGGTTCAAAGTCTATACGACAATACACGGAACACTGCAAACAACGGCAAATCAGGCACTGGTCAACACCTTGCATGCCTATGACGAACGCCACGGATACCGCCGCATTAACAAAAGCCGTCGTTTCAGCGAAACTTCCGCTCACGCCCCTCGCCTGCCTCTTGTAGGCGATCTGCCTGTCATCGGCGATACCTTGCCCGCTACCGTTTTACACGTAAAAAACAATCTCGCAACGGCCAGCCTTCAAGACAAGACACTCATTGAAATACCATGGGAAAACATGAAATGGGCAGGCAGCGTGCTTAAGGCCGGCGATATTATACGCGTTCGTCAGCTGCCGGATAATACCTGGGCTTTAACGCAAGTACCCGAGGCCGAAGGCGCATTCGTTTCATTAAACCCTGCCAACGGCGCTATTTTGGCGTTAACCGGCGGTTTCGATTTTTACCGCAACAAATACAACCGTGCGACCCAATCAAAAAGACAGCCGGGATCGGGTTTTAAACCCATCATTTACACCACCGCCCTGGAACAAGGCTACACCGCCGCCAGCCTCATTAACGACGCGCCTATCGTGATCGACAATCCAGGCCAGGAAAACGAGTGGCGGCCGGAAAATTACAACAAGAAATTCTACGGTCCAACCAGCATCAGGTCGGCGATAACCCACTCAAGAAACATTATCTCCATCCGCTTATTGAAAGAAATGGGCATTGAAAAAGCCGTCGCAACGGCATTGCGCTTCGGTTTTACTGACGAGCAAATACCCAAGACCCTGTCACTGGCACTGGGTAGTGGCTATGCATCCCCGCTGCAAATGGCGCAGGTCTATGCGACATTTGCGAACGGCGGTTTCCTGGTCAAGCCTTATTTTATTGAACGCATCGAATCCAACGAAGGCGAAATCATTTATCAGGCCAAGCCTAAAGTTGCCTGCCCTACCTGCGATAGCACCCAGGAATTGAACCGCAACTACGCACCCCGGATTATTACACCGCAAATCTGTTTCCTGATGAATTCGCTGTTAAGAGACGTCGTTCAACACGGCACGGCAACAGGCGCAAAAGTACTGGGCAGGCAAGATCTGGCAGGAAAAACAGGGACCACCAATGAGCAGCGCGACGCATGGTTTAATGGCTATACGCAGACAAATGTCGCCACCGCATGGATCGGATTTGATGACTTTTCGCCGCTGGGGAATGCTGAAACCGGCGGCGTAGCCGCATTACCGATGTGGATAGAATTCATGCGGGTTGCCCTGAAAGACACCCCGGAAACACCTCTTGAAATGCCGGAAGGCATTGTAAAGGCATTTATAAGCCCTGAGTCCGGATTGTTAACGGCGGCCACAAACAAAGCCGGGATGTGGGAGTTCTTCCAAGCGGATCGTGTGCCGACCAGCTTTTCATCACCGTCCGGCGGCTTGACAACCGGTTCCGGCCAATCCGATGAAAAACCGACAGAAAACCTGTTTTGACATAAAAAAAAGGGGTGGATTTAAATCCGCCCCTTTTTTCTTTCCGATCAGATCTGCCTAGATCAGCTTAACTTGCCGTGACATTGCTTATACTTCTTACCTGAACCGCAAGGACAAGGATCATTACGGCCTACTTTATTGCCCTCTCTGACGAATGGCTGTTCTGTAGTAACGGCAGCTTCCTGTTCAGGCGCTTGTAACGACTCCTCGTAAGCATCCAAAGCGGGCGCCTGGGCATGCTCAAAATGCATTTCCCTGGGGGCCTGCATCTGCTCGTCCATAGCGTAGACGTCTTCTTCCTGTCTGACCTGGACCTTAAACAGGATGCCTATCACTTCATACTTGATATGCTCAAGCAGGTTAGTAAACATTTCAAACGCTTCGCGCTTGTATTCCTGCTTAGGATCTTTTTGCGCATAACCTCTAAAGTGGATGCCCTGGCGTAAATAATCCATCGCCGCCAGATGTTCCTTCCAGCTGTTATCCAGCACTTGCAACATCACTGATTTCTCAAAATGTCGCAGCACTTCCTTGGACATCTGCTGCTCTTTGTCTTTATGGTTTTGCTCCAGAATCTCGATAATACGCTTGCGTAAAGACTCTTCCTGCAACGAGTGGTCTTCAGCCAGCATTTTACGCACCGGAATTTCAACATTAAATTCCTGATGCAGATGCTCTTCCAGACCCTTGGTGTCCCACTGCTCCACCATGGTTTTTGCCGGGATATACTGGGTAATCACATTATTGACCACGTCTTCACGTATCGCGGTGATAATGTCGGAGATTTCCTCCGCCGCCATCAGCTCATTACGCTGCGCGTAGACAACCTTGCGTTGATCGTTGGCGACATCGTCATAGGCCAGGATTTCTTTACGCACATCGAAGTTGCGATTTTCAACCTTGCGTTGGGCGCTTTCGATAGAGCGGGTCACCCAGGGATGCTCAATGGCTTCACCATTGCCCATGCCCAATTTCTGCATCAAACCGGCCACGCGGTCCGACGCGAAAATACGCATCAGATCGTCTTGCAGCGACAGGTAGAAACGGGTTGAACCGGGATCGCCCTGACGGCCCGACCGGCCTCTTAACTGGTTGTCGATACGCCGCGATTCATGGCGCTCCGAACCGATCACATGCAAACCGCCGGTGGCGATAACCTGTTCGTGCCTGTCCAACCACGCGCCGCGGACTTGTTCCTTATCGGCATCACCCGCGTCTTCGCCCAATGCCGCCAATTCCGCTTCCAGATTGCCGCCGAGTACAATATCGGTACCCCGTCCGGCCATGTTGGTCGCGATAGTGACCGCTCCCGGCATACCGGCCTGTTCGATGATATGGGCTTCGCGCTCGTGCTGTTTGGCGTTAAGCACTTCGTGTTTAATGCCCTGCTTTTGTAACAATGCGGACAGCCGCTCGGAGTTTTCAATCGATGTGGTTCCCACCAACACCGGCTGCCCGCGACTAACGCACTCTTTAATATCTTCGGCAACGGCGACGTATTTCTCGTCGGCGGTCAGGAATACCACGTCGCCCAAATCCCTGCGAATCATGTTGCGATGCGTAGGAATGACCACCACTTCAAGGCCGTAAATCTTGTTCAACTCGAACGCTTCGGTATCCGCAGTACCGGTCATACCGGACAGTTTTTCGTACAGGCGGAAATAGTTCTGGAAAGTAATCGAAGCCAGCGTCTGGTTTTCATTTTGAATCGCGACGTGTTCTTTCGCTTCAATCGCCTGATGCAAGCCCTCGGACCAGCGACGTCCAGGCATCACCCGGCCGGTAAACTCGTCGACGATAATCACTTCATTATTGGCGACGATATAATCCACGTCTTTTTTGAACAACACATGACCGCGCAATGAAGCAGTCAAATAGTGCATCAGGCGAATATTGGTCGCGTCATACAAACTGGTGCCTTCCACCATCAAGCCGTGCTCGACCATTAAATGTTCAACCCGTTCGTGGCCTGCTTCGGTCAGGTACAGCTGGCGTACTTTTTCATCGACCGAATAATCGCCCGGCTCGCCTTCTTTCTCCTGTTTGGTCAGGAACGGGACGATCTGATTGACCTTGATATAGATTTCGGTGCTTTCCTCGGTAGGCCCGGAAATAATCAGCGGCGTTCTCGCCTCATCGATCAGGATCGAATCCACCTCATCGACAATAGCAAAGCTTAAATCGCGCTGGACTTTCTGCTCCAGGCTAAAAGCCATATTGTCGCGCAGATAATCGAAACCGAATTCGTTATTGGTGCCGTAAGTGATGTCTGAGGCATACGCTTCACGCCGTGCTTCGCTGTCCATCTGGCTAATAATCACGCCGGTCGTCAAACCCAGGAAGCCGTATAGCCTGCCCATCCATTCGGAGTCGCGCTTGGCCAAATAGTCGTTAACCGTAACAACATGTACGCCGCGTCCCGGCAAGGCGTTCAAATACGCCGCCAAGGTTGCCATCAGGGTTTTACCCTCACCGGTTTTCATTTCGGCAATTTTGCCGTCATGGAGGATCATGCCGCCGATCAACTGCACATCGAAATGGCGCATACCAAAAACCCGCGTCGACGCTTCCCTGACTGTCGCAAACGCTTCTGGAAGCAGATTGTCCAGTTTTTCACCTTGCGCCAAGCGATCGCGAAACTCCTGTGTTTTTGCTTTTAACGCATCATCAGATAATTTTTCGTAATCAGAAGCCAGAGCATTGACCTTTTTGACCAGCACCCTTTTCTTCTTTATCAGCCTGTCATTACGGCTTCCTATAACAAATCTAACCAACTTACCCAGCATGTTTTTTTCCGGTTTGAATTTAGTAAATGATTGAATAAAACCGTGGGATTATATACCGACTACTGTTTTAGTTACAGTTAAAAACACTCTTTATCCCACAGGCGAAAGGCTTTAGCATTAACTAAAGAATATCTAAAAATAAATATCGAAGAGGGCCGTTCAGGAACTTGGCTTTCATCCGCCGATCATTCGCCTTGCTCGCACAAACCCTGAGCGCATTGCGTCAGCCGCCGCTGGGCAAACAGGCCTGTCAAACCGACAAAGCTGGGCGGCACAGCCGCAATGGACATTAGTAACCGGATCTGGATTTATTGAGCGGAAAACAGCTGCCGAGGATATATAAGTTTTGGCAGTTGCGCCCTACTTATCCCACAAAGCCGTGCGTTACTGACCGGCAAAAAAAAACCGTAGCTCCGAAAAGCTACGGTTTTTTTGCCTGCAATTAGATAATTGTTACTTCTTCTGCTTGCGGGCCTTTTTGTCCTTGAGTGACAGTAAACTGTACTTTCTGTCCTTCATCAAGAGATTTAAAGCCTGAGCTGTTAATGTTACGAAAGTGAACAAAAACATCCGGGCCGTTTTCTTGCTGAATGAAACCGAAACCTTTTTCAGCGTTAAAACATTTAACTATACCTGTAGTCATTTTGTGTAATCCTAATTTGTAGTAATTGAAGCCTTATAAAGACTGATAGAGCTGGGAAATTAAAGAATTACTTAATGATAACAGGACGAACAATTACATGAAGAACTTCGTAAAGATAAGCATAACGGTAAAACTATTTCAAGCTGGTGCCAGTATATAGCCGCCCCCTAGCGATGTCAAGCGTGAACTCAATCGCCCGACTAAACAATACTGTGACAGCAGAAAAGCAACCGTTCGGAAAAAACGCTATGCATACAGACTCAACAGCCCCTTGCTGACTACAGCCTGGCCGCTTTCAATGTCCTGTTCTACAACGTCAGCTCCTTCAACAACAGTGCCAGCAGAGCCCTGCCCCCGATCATCGGCAAAATTTTGCGCAAAGCTTTGCGATTGTGACCGCCCCTGATCTGGCGTAGGACTTTGAGAAACATTCACCTCTGCCAGATTAAGCTGCTGGGCTCCCATCATTTCCCGCAACTTGGGAACGGAAGCTTCAATGGCTTCCCTGGTAGCCGCATGCTGCGCGGTAAATACGACAGTTGCCTGATCATCAGTCACATTAACACGAACCGATATGGGACCAAGATGCTGCGGATTCAGCCTGATTTCCGCCGAAGGTATTGCCTTGCTGCTCATCCACACAATCCGCTCACCCAGATCCTTATTCCATTCAGGATGCGATAGCGGCTTGGTTATGGCCGGAACGTCTGTTTTATTATCAACAATCGGCTTGCTGACCTGGGCCAGGTCAACCCTAGACAAAGACTTTTCCCCCTCCAAACTTGAAACCGGCTGTTCAACCCGGCCCGTCTTCTCAGCTTGCCCGGCATCCTCAAGGTATTTTAAGTTAAAGTCCTGTTTGTTCTGAACAGGCTGACGAAAAACGGCTTCACTTTGCAGCACATCACCGGCAACCTTCGCAAACTGATTCGGTTTAGCATCCGCGGTTGATGGCTTTATAAAAGACGTCAAACTCTCTTCAGTTACATCCGCAGACGCCAAATTATTGACTGTAACCGCCTTCTCCCGCTCAGTCGGCATTACAACAGGGAGAATGATGGACGCCAACAATTCTTCAGCTCCGCGATTATCTTCAACAACCGCTACTTGAGCTTCGGATTCCGCCTGTTGTTTATCAGGCCTGTCATTTCCATGCTCCACACCCGCTTGAACCTGAGCCTCCGTGACAACGGCATCATTCACGGGTTGCGCAGTTTCAACGACCGCCGCTGTCGTGTTTTGCTCGACCGGAGCAGCCAATGCAACCCCATTTTTCATATTTTGCTCGACCGAAACAGTCGCAGCAACCGCATCATTTATGCTTTGCTCGACTGGAACAGCACCTGCATCGCTGATGCCTTGCTCAACTGGAACAGTCATGGCAATCACGTCATTCATGCGTTGCTCAGCCTCTACAGCCGCTTCTCCGGCAGCGGTATCAGTATCCTTGGAGATATATTTTAATGAGTCAGTTACCGCAGCCAACGCGGCCTCATGATCAACCTCGTCTTTTATTTTGTATGCCGGAGGCAAATCATTGCCTAATAAAGCGGCAAAATCTTGCATTTCAACATTGCCTACAGACAATCCGCCAACATCCGGTGTCTGCAAGGTTGATTCATTCTCAGTTTTGATGTTATTCAGTAGTTCAATCTGCGCTACTAGCGCACCGGAAAAACCTTCGGAAACAACACTACCATCGGCCAAAAGCGGCAAACTTTCAACCGTACTGTTGTTTGGCGACACAGATGATAAATTCGCACTTTCAATATTCATAATCAATCCTCCTGAGGTTTTTCATATTCTCAAGCATTTCCCGTGCCATTTGAATTATTCCGGCCGATTCTGGACGCCCGCTCATCCTGCTCCTGCTGTTCCCGTTTGGCTTCCTGCTTCATTTCCACCACCAAAGCCGAATCGCAAACCTTCTGCAAACTTTGGGTTTTATGATGCAGTTCTTCCCAGATTCTTCTTTTAGCCATTAATTCGGCTTCAATTGAAATCAATACCTGTTCCTGACCAATTATTGCCTTATCGAGCTTATCGATAAACGATCTAAACTCCAGCAGCTGCGCAACATTGACGCCCTTAATACCCAACTGGTCGAACCTGTCCTGGTATTCTTTCCGGTAGCTTCTTAAACCATCAACTTGAGCCTGCATGGTCAGGAGTTTTTTCTGCACCGCACCCAGCACCTCCAAAGCGTTTTTTTCCTGTGTCGCTTTAATATCCACAATCGTTTTAATGCGTTGCGATTTTTTCACTTATGCTCTTTGTATCCCGAGAGGACTTGAATATCAGCCGGTAGCGGCCCTGTTTACGCCTAACAACACTGCCAGTTCTTGTAAGCTCCGATTTATATCAACCGGCTCATCCATGCTTTGCTGCAAAAACTCCAAGATCGCCGGATTTTTTTCGATGGCCTTGTCGATTCTTGGGTCCGATCCCGGCTGATAAGCGCCGACACTGATTAAGTCGCGGTTTTGTTGATAAAGCGAATACAATCGCCTTAAATCCCGCGCCATTTGCAAATGGCCGGCATCAATAATATCCGGCATAACCCGGCTAATTGACGCCTCTATATCGATGGCAGGAAAATGCCCCGATTCGGCCAGGCTTCTGGACAAAATAATGTGTCCGTCCAGCACCCCCCTGGCTGCGTCGGCAATAGGGTCATTGGTATCATCGCCCTCGGCCAGGACAGTATAGAATGCCGTTATAGATCCGCCGCCGTGATCGGCATTGCCGGCACGCTCCACCAAATGCGGCAATTTGGCAAAAACCGAAGGCGGGTAGCCCTTGGTAGCCGGCGGCTCGTCGATGGCCAAAGCAATCTCGCGATGCGCCTGGGCAA
>JBAQYH010000451.1:0-2876 GCA_049299935.1 Methylobacter sp.
GAACAGACCGTTACGGTTAACGGAACGGCAGGATCTGGAACCTTGAGCATCAAAGGCCCAACGAGTCCATCTTTTAGCCTTCCTGTCGGCCGGCCCGCGCTGGCCGACGCCGATTACGACGGCACCAATGCGACCGCATCTTGGCGTCCCGTCGCTGGAGCGTCGGGATATACCGTGACTATTCTCGGCACGGTGGGAGCCACTACGTCGTCGGTAGGAAATGTTCAGGTTTCGGCAGGGATATTATCCGCCGCTCTTCCTTTGTCTGCGTTATCCGGGACTCGCTACAGCGTAGTGGTTCAGGCCAACTTTTCGGGATCAACCGACAGTGGGCCGCCGAGCGCGCCGCTGGCCTTGTTCTCGCCCGCATTTTTCCCGTCGCAAAGCCTTGCCGGCAATTATTATCCGTATGTGTATCCGGCTACCTCGCTCGACACGGTGCTGCAAGCCGACCCAAAAACGGGAGAGGCGATCACGCTGTATATTCCCGACATCGGCTCCGGCGTTGCACTCACAAATCTTCCGTCCGTGAGCGGCGCTTTCACCTTAGCCGCCAATACCAATGCGAGTACGAACGCCGCCTATCCCTATATCCTGTCGATTTCCAACACGGTGACAGCCAATAATCCCTGGTCCTTCGGGGCGGTGTCACCGGCGACGCCGGCGGCGGTCCGCAACGGCCTGCGAACCGACTATATTGCGTTTTTGACGGCCGTTGAATCGTCCGGAGCCGTTCCCTGGGGAATTTCCTATCTCCAGCAGATCATCGGGCGTTACCTGCCCCAGACCTTTGCCGAAGTGCTTTATTACAATTACGGTTTTACCTACCCCGATGTATCGGCCGGAATCACCCTCGGCAGCGCCGACCTGAGGCCGGGCATGGTGTTGCGCGTGGCTATCAACCCGTTCCAGACGGTGGCGGGACAATCTGTATCGTCATGGCTGAACGGCTTCGTCGGCGGTTCGGTCATTGATTATGCTATCGGCAGTTTTACCGGCAACAGCGGCGCCTGGAACGTCGGATTCGACGCCTTCATCGGCCAGCTGGTGGCCAACGGCGCATTGAGTGTGGATGCACCGACGCTAAATGTTTCCACAAATCAGCAAATGGGTTCCGCGGAAGCGGCAGACCTTTATTATCCCGCCTTCAGGCAACCTTTTTACCGGCTTTTTTCCCCGGCAAAGCTCTTGTCTGCGACCGGCACCGGAAGCACCACGCCTTCCGCCAACTTTGCCCTTGCGGCGGCAAGCAATTATGCCAACCTGACCACGGCCGGCAACACGCTTTCATCCAATGCTTCCAGCGTTCTGGCCTATTTTCGGGGCAGGACCGTCGTCAAGCTGTGCGCCCGGGTCATGCTGAATGGGGCGGAAACGGTGGTTCCGATCGGCACCACTATTGGCAATCTGCTGGAAAACGCCGGACGCCTGACTGCTTCTGCAAACGTGAAGCTTCAAGGCATCGAACTGGAACGGGGATTGGGCGGCGCTGTTCTTGATCCTGCCGCTTCGTTATCGGCTTCAGCCTCGTACCGCTACCGTCTGGACTGGGGTACGTCCATGCCCTACGGGCCGAACTGGGGTATTTTGGCGATGCCGTTGCTGCCGGGCGATAAAGTAACTATCCTCTGAAACGGTGCGTCATGACAGCTCCTGTATATAACCAAATTCCGGATGCCCCACGGCTTTATGTGCTTGACGGCGTCGCCCAGGTCCAGCTTTCGGTAGCTGATTTTTGGGCAGGCTATTGCGCCGGCGCTCACGCTTCTTTCGGTGCGCAAGCCGGCATCGAACAAGTGTGGGACGATGCCGGCGGGGTTTACCTGTTTTTGGGGGAGACGCCCACCGATTTTGCCGGCTTCCTTGCCGATCTTTTAGCATTGCTGCCGGCGCTGTCCCCTACCGGCAATATAAGGATGCTCTGGATAAGCAACCCGGTCAGCGCGCCCTGGGGCTATTGGCAGACGCAAACACTCGATGCCGTTGCCACCGGTACCGCAACGCCGCTGACTTGGCTGGTGGCGCGGCAGACCTGCTTCAGTCTGGGAAACTACAGCATCATGATTCAAGGCGGTACTTCCTTGAATCTTGCCAACTCCGACCAGACCGGCTATGGCGCATTGATCGAGGACAGCGGATTTTGTTTTTATGCCCCCGGATGCAGCTATCCAGCGCAATCGGGCAGCATGATATTGTTCGCAGGCACACAAGCGGGAGCCTTTGCCGGCAATCTGCTGTTGGGGAACGAAAATGGCGATGACATGGCGGCCCTGGGCGTTATGTTGCGCTATGCAAAACAGGATGAGGACAGTATTTTCGGGGAAACGGAAGTGTTGTCGATGCCGGTACTCGGCAAAGGAAGCACCAATATCGCCGCCACTTTGTGTTATGACCCGCTGAACCCGCTGGTAGCGGATCGTTCCAACCTTTGCCTCTATCGGCAGGGAACCGTATCCACCCCGCTGAGTTCCGCGTTTGCAACCACGATGGGCTACAGCATCACGCTGGCCGCCGCAGCCGGAAACGCACCGCTTCGGCCGGGGCGGCTGGCCTTTTGCCGAACGCCGATCTTTACCGCGGAATCGGATCAGGATACTTATTTTAATTATCACCTTGCGCCGGATGGCGCATATACCTTGGCCGTCGTTCCTTCGTCCACCGGTTCGTCAACGCAAGGGAATAATTTCATGTTCGGTATTTCGGGGATCGAATATGCCCCGCTCCCGGCATCGGACGGCTCTTTGCTGTTCTTTCGCACGGGTCAGGCCGCTTACGTGCCGTTGTTGCAGGAAGAGTCGATTCCGGCCCTTTCCGGTTTTGCAACCACCGCTTATGCAACGCTGCTTCCCGCCACGGCGGATGCCGCAGGATTGACT
>JBAQYH010000452.1:0-2267 GCA_049299935.1 Methylobacter sp.
AGGTTTCATCCAGCAATTCGACCCGGACATCCATGCTATTCAAAACACAGTCCAAGCCGAACTGATGGAATATCGACACATCAGCCGCATCGCGCCCAAAAGCGATAATCACCCTGCCGCCGCGCAACTCGCTCTGGGTGGGGTCAAAAACATACCATCGCCCGCCGATGTAGGCCTCAAACCAGGCGTGTAAATCCATGGGTTCAAGCTGGTACAAATAACCCACCACCAGCCGCGCAGGTATACTGATACTTCGGCATAACGCGATGGACAGCTGCGCAAGATCCCGGCATACGCCGTAGCCGCGGTGATGAACCTCAATCGCCGACAGCGGAGAATCGCTGGAACCGGGAATGTACTTTATGGTATCGCGAACCCACTCAACAATTTTGCCGACCTGATCGTAACCCGGCAATGCATCGGCGACTATCTCCCTGGCGAGATTGCCGAACCTGTCCGATTCGCAATAGCGGCTCGGTAATAAATAAGGCAAAACCCGGTTAGGAAGATTCTGGATTTCAATAAAAGGTGCGCCCGGTGCGCAGGCGATACTTTCAGCGGTTATTACCTCTGCGGAGGTCCGAATAACAAACTCTCCGGAAGGAGTAACCAGGCGTTGACAGCAATTGCCATGACTGTCCTTGCTCTCGGTTATCGGTACGTCAGGCTCAACGGTATAACTGGATGTTGTAATCTTTTGCTGGGCGCCACTCAGTGGGCGCAGCATTAAAATTAAGGCTGTTGGAGAGCCTATCTGGAAACAAAGATCGCAACTAACCCTCAACTTCATACTGCTCTTGCTCATAAAAAGATAACCGGTGATCGCCGCTATCGGCGGCATGTTTAGACGTGACATCAAAAAGCAACAGCTTCAATCTGATTATAGGCAAAGCAATAATCAAACCAATACCCGGCGCGTACAGCACAGTACAGGACGGCTGTCCGGAAAATACGCATCGGCCGCAGTATTTCCGTGCATTTTTAGTGCAAGAAATAAGTCTTTATCTCAAATTGGTGCAAAGCGCCGCGATGCCATGCGGCCGCGTAAATCGTGGATCAGGACAAACAGCAAGAATAAGCGTAATCGTAAATCCGCTATTAATGAACATGAATTATGGCGCATTAATTGCTGATTATTATGAATTCCAAGAGATAATAGTCGCGGCATGCTGATCGGCTATGCCGAGAGTCTATTTCTAAAATGACGCATTAACTGAACATGAAACCGACTCAACTCGACAAACTAGATATTTATTTCCAACAGGTACAGGACATCATTCTGAGCCGACAGGATTGGGTGACCGGCTTATTGCCGGCCAGCACCGCTGTCAATGTGCACGGCAATTATACCGATGCCTGGGTAAGGGATAATGTGTACAGCATTCTCTCGGCCTGGGGATTGGCGCTCGCTTACCGGCGCGTTGACAACAACCGGGTTGAAAAAAACAGCGGACGCGCTTATCTGCTGGAGCAAAGCGTCGTCAAACTGATGCGCGGACTCTTGACGGCGATGATGCGACAGGCCGCCAAAGTCGAAAAATTCAAACACACCCAAAACCCGCTGGACGCCTTGCATGCCAAATACGATACGAAATCCGGCGCGGCGGTAGTCGGCGATCATGAATGGGGACATTTGCAGCTGGATGCCACGTCATTATTCCTGTTGATGCTTGCGCAAATGACCGCATCCGGTTTACGCATTGTATTTACGATAGATGAAGTCAATTTTGTGCAAAACCTGGTGCACTATATCAGCCGGACTTACCGCACGCCCGACTACGGTATCTGGGAGCGCGGACACAAAATCAATAACGGCATTGCCGAATTGAATGCCAGCTCGATCGGCATGGCAAAAGCGGCGCTGGAAGCGCTGGCCGGCTTTAATTTATTCGGCAAAGACGGCGGACAGGCATCCGTTGTCCATGTCATCAGCGACGACATTGCCAGGACGCGGATTACCCTGGAGTCACTGTTACCCAGGGAATCGATTTCTAAAGAGGCGGATTCCGCCGTTCTCAGCATCACCGGATTCCCGGCTTTCGCGGTTGATAACCAGACAATCCGGGCAGAAACGGAAGCGATTATTCGCGAAAAACTCGAAGGCCGCTACGGTTGCAAACGCTTCTTGTTGGACGGACATCAAACCGCCATAGAAGATAATCACCGTCTCCATTACGATCCGCATGAATTAAAACAATTCATGGATATTGAATGCGAATGGCCGTTATTTTTTACCTATTTGCTGCTTAACAATTTATTTACCGGCG
>JBAQYH010000453.1:0-3663 GCA_049299935.1 Methylobacter sp.
CCCACTGGGTATAGCGGCTCAGCGCCGACTTGCAAAAATGCGGGTTGTGCGAAATGTAGTTACCCGGCTCGATGGAATAATTAGTGAAATTGCAGCGCCCGCCGCCGGACATCAGGATTTTCTTCCCGGCCTTGTTGGCATGATCCAGAACCAGCACCTTGCGGCCGCGCTTGCCCGCCTCGATTGCGCACATCAGGCCGGATGCGCCTGCGCCGATAATGATTACATCGGTATCAGTCATGATTTCTCATTAAAACGTTATTATGGGCGGCGCGGAAAATGCACTGAAAATTCAGGCCGTAAAAAACAGGACGTAGCGCGAGGAAACGAAGAAACCTTTAAATCCTATTTTTCGCTTTATCATACACATCGTTATTTTCCCTTTTGCCTACGGCAATAACAAAAATAACTATTTCTTGGTTATCAACTTCATAGACTAACCGATAACCTGCCGAGCGTAGCTTGATTTTATAAGCGCAATCAAGATCACGTAATTTGTTGGCAGGAACACATGGATTTTCCAAGCATTTCATAAACTTACTTTTAAACTGGGATTTAATCCCATTATCCAGTTTATCCCATTCCTTTTTTGCGCTGGGCAGGAATTTTAATTTATAAGTCATCCAGCTCAACTTCAATGGCGTATGGTTTTTCGGCTTGCCTTTCCTTTACTATTTTACCTAACTCATAATCCTCTAATCTTTCCATAAGCAGTTCATATTCCTCAGCAGGAACAAGATAAGCCGTTGGATGATTATGATTTAAAATAGCGACGACCTCACCATTAGCTTGATTTAACAAAGCCGTAGGATTTTTCTTTAATTCGGAAATACTTGCAGAAAATGAAGCTAATATTGGTTGCATATTCACACCATAAAGATACTAAAATCAGCGCCTATTTTAGCTCTTTATTCGAGAGATGCAATTTTCTCATCTTCTCCAAGTTACTCTTTAGCTATGCCATTCAACCACCGCTTCATAAACACATAGCCTGTTAAAGAACCCCATAACAACATATAGATGCTGTGCAGCATGACTTCAAAGCTAAAACTATTCACATCCCTGGTGTAATCCCAGATGTCGTCGGCCAAAACCAGAACTAATACCAGAGCAAGCGCATACTTGAGCCTGATTTTACCGGTATAAAAAACCCCGATTCCGAGAACCAGAAAGCCGGTCAAAAATCTCAGGCCGCTGTGAATCAGCATTTCCAATTCAAACGGATTAAGTTTAAATGCCATATCTATAAAATACAGCAGGATAAGCCCAGTAAAAATCACGATACCGACTAACTTCATTGTTCCCTTCTTTAAGCGCTACGCTTCATTGATAAGTTTTAATCCCGGCGGCAATGCCTCGCCGAAAATCTGTTTTTCTTCTTTTTCGTCCAGCTCTTTCAACTGTTCGACCATGTCGATCCAGGATGCAGGGGCTTTGCTCATTTTTAGTTTTTCGATGATCTGCCCGCGCATAGCCTCATCAATATCCCGTGCCCTGTCGCCGCTCATCCGGGCGATCAGTGTAGCAGCAAACCCGGCCTGCGGGTTTTTCTTCCAGTCTAGCGCCAACATTTGCTTTAGCCACAGACAGACAGTGTCGGCAGGAATGACATTATGGCTGCTGCCGTGGAACGGCATCCTGGCACCGATACGGCCGACGGCCCACCAGGTTTGGCTCGGCTCGCCGGCTTTTTCCAGACGCTTTAGCAGCCATTCGCCCAACTGTATTTTCTTGGCGACCGGCAGGCGTTCCAGAACGGCGGACAGCCGCACCATATCGTCATAACCGCGATTTTTGATTTGCTTGATAACGCCGGGCTGTCTTGCCGCCGCCGGATTCAGGAATTTTGCAATGTCGGCGAAAATCCTTTCTTGAGCCGCCGCATCCAGGCCGCCCGCAATCCGCCGCCACAACGTCCACCATTCGGTCCAATTTTGGGTTTCGTTAACAAACTGGATGCCTTGCGGATAGCTTTTCCACAGCTGCTCGACGCGCCAGTCGTCCAGCGGGTAACCGAAACCGGGCCGCAAACAAAAACCGGTCAGACTCAGCCAGACGCGCTCGTGATTTTCGGAGCGGCGCTGGTATTTCGCGCCCTCCAGCAAGGTGCCGAACATGGCTCTTAGCAATGGCGTCGTCCATTCGGTACGCGCAGTGCCGGTGAGTTTTTCCAGGTCTGCACGCAGGTTTTTGACCGCTTTGGGGTCAACCTGCCTGGATTTTGCGCCGAAAATAGTCTGTATCTGCTCTTCAATATGACTGAAGTTGCCCGGCAGCGCGGCATCGGTCTGCAAAGCCGCTGCCTTTTTCCTGATTTGAAACTCGACATCCCAACGCTGGCTGCTATCCTCGACACCGATGCATTGAATCTTAAGCGTACCGACTTCGGTTTGGGCAACCGCCAGTTCGACAACGACCTCGGCGTTCGGCTTGCCGGCATCGCCTTCAAACGCCACGGCCAGCGGCGGCAGGGAATGAAACAGGTCGGTAATTTCGGCCACATCGCCCGGCTTGAATTCGCCATCCCCGGACAATGAAACCAGGTGGAAACGCACCGGAACGCCTAAGCGCAACGCAAAACGCCGGTCTTTCAGGATGACCTCATCACCTTCCTCGCTGCCTTTGGGCAGGATGCATATGCCTGTCCTGAGTAGAGTCGAAGGACCTTGCTGCTTGCTGGAATCGTCGGTATCGACCAGCAGGAAATAGCTGCGCGCCGAACCGCCGCCGATCTTGAGTTTTTTGTCCCTTCTGGCAATCGCATAACTGACTGCCCCGAAAGCGACGGACAGTTCGGGATGTTTGTTTTCCAGCAATACAGGTGAGCCGGATCGCCATGAGCCGATTAAATCGACAATGCGCCCGGTAATCGGCTGACTGCGGAACACGCCGCCGTTCAGCAGCAAGGCATCGGGCACATAGCCTCCCTCTCCCTCTGGAGAGGACTTTTCCAATCCTAAGGCCTTACGGGACGCGGCGCTGTGCAGCTTTAAAAACGCCGCGATATGCTTGCTGACAGCCGGTTCCGCCGCATACGGCAAGCCGAACTCGACCACGCCGCTGCGTTTCCTGTCCGGCAAATCATCAAGGCCCGATAACGGGAAAAAACCGTCCAGCGCAATGTTCCTGACTTCTTCCTTTGACAGCGCGACAGAACGGGAGCCGCCGATCAGTTTGGAGCCGCCGCCGAGCAAGGTGACGTTGATTTGCTCCGGCGCATCGTCCGCCAGCAGGCGCTCTTTGGCAATCCGGCATTGTTCGATCAGCTGCGACAAATCCGCCGCCGACAGGCGTTTTTCACCGTTTCCCAAGCGGCTTTCGGCAAGATGCGCCAAGGCCAGATCGATATTGTCGCCGCCCAGCATTAAATGGTCGCCGACGCCGATACGGGTTAATTTAGGCTCGGGCTCGCCCTGCTCCACTTTGATCAGCGTCAAATCGGTGGTGCCGCCGCCGACATCGCAAACCAGCAGCAGGTGAACATTCGCCAATGCCTGTTTGATCGTGCCCGCATGGCGTCTTAACCAGTCGTAGCAAACCGCCTGCGGCTCTTCCAGCAGCCGGACATTAGGCAATCCTGCAAGCCGCGCCGCCTCCAGCGTCAGCGATCTGGCCGCTTCATCAAACGAGGCCGGAACGGTAATCACAATATCCTGTTTCTCC